>DASQMK010000705.1:0-8825 GCA_035645575.1 Metabacillus sp. | reverse complement strand
TCGTTGTCCACAGTTAGGTATGGAATTTACGGCTTATCAAAAACTGTGCCGCCTGGCTGGAGTCGATCATTTACATTGTAATGCTATCGACAGCAAGTTCTATGAGTCTAACGAGTCCGTTACCAAATCGGTAAAAGATTGTATAACCCCGATGTTTAGCGGTTATACCGCGATGCCTGTACTGTCTTCCGGCCAATGGGCAGGAACTGCACCGATTTCCTATGCGTCAATGGAAACGATTGATGTCATGCATTTAGCAGGTGGGGGTATCATTGGGCATCCAGGTGGCTCGGAAGCAGGAGTTAAAAGTATGATTCAAGGGTGGGAAGCGGCAGTTTCTGGTGTATCACTTAATGAATATGCCGAGACTCACATTGAGTTAAAGCAGGCCATTGAAAAATTTGGTAAATAAAAAATAACAGCATATATTATTTTTTCAATTTGTAAAAGTCGAAGGAGTACTTCAGCTTTTATAATATAGTAAACCAGACAACAACGACTTGGTTTTACAGATCAACTATTATTTTGAAAAGGATGGATGGAGAAGGAACAATATATGCCCGGCATCCGTACAGGTAAGAATATAGTAGCGATGTATTTATTCAAAAAAAGTAAAACCATAAGCTTTAGAAAAAAATTACACTTTACTATAAAAAATAAAAATATCTGAATTTCCTATTTACGAAAATTTTGTTTGCAATCTCTCCAGCTTATAATCATGACTTTTTTAGCACAAAAAAGTGTTTTTAAAATAAAGGGAGGCAACACGATGACAAGAAAATTAGGTATTAGCGGCACTGGAAGAATTGGCCGGATGTTGATTAGACAAATTTTATCTGCTGCTTCTTGCACAACAAATTGTGTTGCCCCACTTTTAAATATTTTGGATCAGGCTTTTCAAGTAAAAAGAGGAGGGTTGACAACAGTTCATGCCTTTACGTCTGATCAGAAACATATAGATAACCCTCATAAAGACTTGAGAAGAGCAAGAGCCTGTACACAATCCATTGTTCCCACAACAACGGGGGTTGGAAAGGCCCTTGTGGATGTGCTTCCACACCTTGCGCCTTATGTGGAGGGAATCTCTGTACGTGTTCCTACTCAAGATGTCTCTTTAGTCGATATTACTGTTCAAGTGTCACGGGAGGTATCGATAGACGAAATAAAATCAGTTTTTTACGCAGCTTCACATGAAAATCGCTATGTTAAATACATACAGGAACCTTTAGTATCAGCAGATTTCATTGGTTGTGACAAGTCAGCCGTTGTTGATGGGCTTTCGATTATGACTGCGGAAAACCAAATAAAAGTACTCGCCTGGTATGATAGCGAATGGGCTTATGCCTGCAGGAGTCATTGATTTGGCTAAAGCGGTTCATGAAAGGATGGAGAAAGCATGGTCGTTTCAGTAAGAGAGGTAGCATTGGGCGCTATTATATGTGACCGTTGTGGAAAGCTCATAGATACCGTAGATACGAATAAAGTTCATATCTATTATTCTCGTTACAAAGCTGAACAATGCAATAACCAAGAATAAAATACAACATTACCATAGAAGTAAGGAAACATAATTGGATCCATTATTGCAGAATTTTTTCTAGGAGTACTAGAAAAAGAAGGAAGGCGCATACTTTTAACTTATTTGGTTAATAAAGACATAAATTTATCAGCACCAAAAGAAAAACTACAAAGTTAATCCGTATAGGGTATAAGATTATAATTAAGCTATTTAGAAAGTCGTTTGGTTGGCAGGCAGACACACAGGATTGGTGTCTGCCTTTAAAATTAATGTTTACCATTCATAACAAATCAAACGACCATTTCGATGATGTAGAAACAAAAATGAAAAGAGCAGCTAATTGAGCCACTCTGCTATGTTCAACTAGCTACATTTTTTTAGAATTTAGTACTCCGATTATACATTTCTTCAAGAATCTCAGCAGCAATATCCTGCATACTCTTGCATGTCTACTCTCCTTTTCTTCGCAGCCATTCTTTAATATCGACTGACAGGGAAACCGACAGCAATTCCTCCTGCGATTCAATACTGAATGCCTCATATTCCGGAACATATCCCACACACCCTTGTTTAACTGAACGTTTAATGAAATGTGCTAACTCAACTGAAACACCATTTAACCGGGCATTTTTCATATGAATAATCCACCGGTCCTTTAATCGTTCCATATATAGATTGGCCACTGGAACCTGCTGATAAAGCAGATCCATTACTTGATAGGTAAGGGAATAGACAGCCGGCACATTAAGCACTCCATATCCAGGCTTTGTGCTGCCCTTTGCCCATTTGAATAGAATAGTCAGGTGTTAACCTGTGTGTATAGATCCCTTCGGTGTAGTTGAATGTATCGTCGATTCCCAGCATAATAAAGTACCAGTCCCCTAAATCTTTACGCATCAACTAACGCGGGCGTTAGCTGAATAAGCATAGGTTATACTTGACCACATTCTGACTGCCGAACATATATAATGATATTTTTTCTAGTTGTTATTAAAAAGAAAAAAGCCTGATAAATCAGGCTTTCAGTAAATCATTTTATTCCAAGTTTTTCTATATTTAATATATAAATAAAAGAACGTAAAAAATATGGTCTTAAAGAGGTGTAGGAGGATACAACCAATGGGGATGCAATTGCAGGGTTTGAACTGCATACATCATCATATTAGTAAAAAGGATAGCACCAAAGACGAGTAAATTTTATTTGTCCTCGTGTAATTTTAAAATTATTTAAGACTATTAAAAGTGAATTTTTAAAAAAGTTGATATGACGATGTTTTTTAACCATGCTTTCTTTTATTAATTGTCTGAATGAATGGGCGGCATGATGTAATAACACACCCAAATTGATGCCCTATATTTTATTTGGAGGCACCCTGTTTCTTTGATCACATTCTAACCACGCAACATATAGAACTGTATATTATTCAGGTATTTGGTTTATTTTTTCGTATTTTGTAACTAAATCAAGGAAAATTCAGCGCGTCTAGTTTAGCTTTTTGATCACTTATTAAAATAATCTTAGGATGAAATTTCATGAGTAAAAGAAAAATACACTTAAACCCTTGCTACATGTGTTTTAGTACGGTAAATATCCGTGCCGATTTCGTGCCGAAATAAATTTATTCTGTATTATAAGCTATTTATAAGAAATTGCTTTATATCAAGGTTTATCCGTATTTTTTATAAATTATTTCGTTCAGTTAAAGCAGAATTAATCAAGTTCGAGATGGAAGGTTCAATCGGATAATAGAATGAAACAAATGGGACTGACAAAATTGTGTCGGTCCCGTTTTTCTTTCTATTCTCTCTATTAAATGTTCTATCCTTTCAAGTCGTGGTATAGTATGGATAGAAAATCTAAAAATAAGTCCCAGGGTGATTCTGAATGTCAACCATTCAAATAGGATTAACCGGTTGGGGAGATCATGATTCTCTCTACGTTAACTCAAATACAACAAATAAATTACAAGAATATGCTGCTCATTTTCCAACTGTCGAAATAGATTCTTCATTTTATGCGATTCAGCCTGATCGTAATATGGAAAAGTGGGTTAGAGACACACCAGAAAGCTTTCAATTTATTGCTAAGGCCTATCAAGGTATGACTGGCCACCTTCGTGGTGAGATCCCTTTTGATAGTAAAATTGAAATGTTCAATGCTTACATCAAGTCACTCGAACCGTTAAAAGCATCCCAAAAGCTTGCAATGGTATTGTTTCAATTTCCACCATGGTTTTCATGCACGAAGGAGAATGTAGCTTATTTAAAATGGTGTCGAGAAAAAATGGGGGATACAGAGGTTGCGCTTGAATTTCGAAATCGTTCTTGGTTTTCCCCGGCTTATTATGAAAAAACATTAAGGTTTATGGAGGATGAGGGATGGATTCATAGTATTGTCGATGAGCCGCAGGCTGGTGAAAGATCAATACCTACTGTTTTACATCCTACCAATCCTAAAAAGACGTTGATTCGTCTTCATGGTCGCAATGTACATGGGTGGAACAAACCTGCAAACGGTGATAATTGGCGTGATGTACGTTATTTATATCATTATAATGAAAAAGAATTACAAGAATGGCAAGAATATCTATCAAAAATCAGAAGCCATACAGAGACAATCTATATGCTTTTTAATAATAACTCTGGTGGTGACGCTGCAGAGAATGCAAAGATGATGATTCAATTACTAGGAATACATTATTCGGGACTTGCTGAAAAACAATTAAGCTTGTTTTCAGATGAAGACTAGGATAATCTTTGTATGGGCTCGAGTAGCTAGCATATGAAATAAGGAGAGAGGAATATGTTAGAGACAGTTCACCTTTATCATACGAACGATTTACATAGTCATTTTGAAAACTGGCCATCTATTGTACAGTTTCTCAAAACGAAAAAGAAACTCCATGACAAGCAACAAGAGCAAATGATCTTACTTGATATCGGTGATCATGCAGATCGATTTCATCCGATCACAGAGGCAACTAAAGGAAAAGCGAATGTACACTTATTAAATCAATTACAGTATGATGCTGTGACAATTGGAAACAACGAAGGAATTACGTTTTCACATGAAGATCTCGATACACTCTATGAGCATGCACAGTTTCCAGTCATTCTTTCCAATTTGTATACAGAATTCGGAGAGAGGCCTAAATGGGTCGTTCCGTATCATATTTTAACCTTACATAATGGAACAAAGTTGGCTTTGTTGGGTGTGACTGTTTTTTATGAGAAGTTCTATGAGTTGTTAGGATGGAGAGTAAAAGATCCTTTTCAAAGTTTAAAGGAAACAATTCAGCAGGTTAAGGACCAGGCTGACATCATTGTTCTGCTTTCACATTTAGGGATTAGTGATGATGAAGTAATTGCAAATGAGTTTCCTGATATTGATGTCATTATAGGGGGACATACTCACCATGTGCTCCCAGAGGGAAAAGAAATCAATCAAACCCTTATAGCAGGTGCAGGAAAATATGGTCGATATATTGGTCATATATCCTTAACGGTCGATACAGAGGATAAAAGGATTATCGCTCAAAAAGCAACGGTTTATCCAATGGAACATGAAAAAGAGGTTTGTGAAGAAACCGTGCAATGGTTACAGCAAACTAGTATAAAAAGCAATGATATCCTCTCAGAAGTTATAGGTCAATCAACAGAAGATTTGTCACTCGATTGGTTTCATGACTCGACATTTCCAAAGCTCCTTGTTCAGGCGATCAAAGAATGGTGTGATGGTGAAGTGGGGATGGTGAATTCGGGAATCATATTAGAACCTCTGCCAGAAGGTCCTATAACAAGAAAGGACCTGCATCGCATATGCCCGCATCCTATCAACCCATGTAAGGTTTTCCTAAAAGGAGATGTTCTAAAAGAAGTAATTGTTCAATCTAGAGAGGAAAAGATGGAACAATTGAAGTTAAAAGGATTAGGATTTCGAGGAAAAGTAATGGGTCGGATGGTATTTGATGGAATTGACGTGCGTATGAAAGTTTTAAACGATGGAAAAGAGCATGTAACAGATATCTTCATAAATGGTGAACAAATTGAAGCGGATCGTATATATGCAGTAGCTACAATTGATATGTTCACACTTGGACCGTTATATCCTGAAATAGGCCATGCAGAGAAAAAGATCTTTTATATGCCTGAGCTTTTGCGTGATCTCTTAGCTTGGAAATTAGGCAAGAATTCTATCCGTCAATAGGGCGAATATCTACACGTATCCTTTCTTGGTTCATAAAAATATAACAAGAAAGGAGTGTAAGGATACGATGGTCAATCTGACACCGATTGTCATTGATGGAAAACAGTTTACTGCTATAACGGTTGCATTGCCAAAAACAAACTTTATGGCAATTACAAGCGAAAAAGGATATATTATGTGCGGCGCTCTTGATGTCGCTTTATTAAATGAAAAGCTTAAAGATAGAGGAATTATTGCCGGGCGTGCCGTAGGGGTTCGTACGATCGAACAACTTCTTGAAGCGCCTTTAGAATCAGTCACTTATGAGGCTGAGAAGCTTGGGATTGTCGTAGGAACAAAAGGAAAAGATGCTTTACTCAAGATGGTCTAAAGCTGGTTTGCGAGAAAAATATAATAAAAATGAGCGTACATCCCTCCCTTCATGCATAAACATAGCTTGTAAAGGAGGGATTTATTTTGGCTAAATTTCGCGGTCGACGCCCGCGTAGAGGGCCTTTGCCTTTTCGGTATGTGTTGTTGTTAACACTTGTGATTTTTACTATTTTAACGGCAGTAAGCTTTTGGTTTGTTCATAAGGAAGTTGAACCTACTTTAATGGATATAGCTAAAATGGAAGCAACCTCTGTTGCAACAACCATTATTCATGAAGCTGTTAAAGAAGAAACTGAAGGTAGAGCTGATATGAATGAATTAGTAAGTATAGATAGAGACAATGATGGAAAAGTTAGTACAATAAAATTTAACCAAGCTGCAGTAACTAGGGAATTAGATAAAATAACAGAGCGAATTACGACAAAATTAACTGAAATTGAGAAAAATAATTTCCATAGTAAAAATGGGGATAGTCAGGAAATGGAATTGGATGATGGGATTGTATATGCGATTCCGTTAGGTCAAATAACTGGAAACTCTATATTAAGTACTCTTGGACCAAATATCCCGGTAAGCTTTTATATGATTGGCGATGTACATACTGACATCAAGCGAAGCTTTGAGGAGTACGGAATAAACAGTGCTTTTCATGAAATTTCAATTGTTGTTGATGTTACTGTACAGGTTGTTATTCCTTTTTCAACTGAGCCAGCAACTATTTCAAATACTATTCCGGTTATTAGTATTACAGAACACGGTGATGTTCCACAGTATTATAATAACGGAGGAGAAAGTTCACCTGCGATTCAATTACCAGAAGTTCCATAGTTGTCAGACCATATTGAATCTGCTAAACTAGTGAAAGTGAAAATTATATATTGACCTTTCATCACCTTATCTCATGATGAGGTAGAGGCGCAAAAAACAAGAGTACTGTATGTGAGTATGACATCGATGATCATACAGAAAAGGGTTTTTTGCCGAAGTAAATGTTAGCTAGTCAGGCTGCATTTGCTGGTATTACTTTAAATAAAGGTAATACTGTCATTATAGAAAATCTATAATGGAGGGCTACTGATCGAGATGGAGGATAACATAGCATTATTCTAAAAGAGTAATGATTGTTATTTTCTATTATTACTCTAAAAATCAACGTCAGAGCCTTCCAATATTAAAAAAAGGGAGGCTTTTTTGCATCATGTCAGGCACTATTTTTTCTATTATTCCACCGATCATCGCCATTTTAATGGTTATTTTAACAAGAAGAGTTTTACTTTCTCTTGGAGTAGGAATTGTATCGGCAGCTTTAATTCTTAAGGATTTTTCCATCACAGGTTCGGGAATGGTGATTCTTGAGGCGATTAAAGGAATCTTTATTTCCGATGGTGAATTGAATACGTGGAATGTGTATATTATCCTTTTTTTACTTCTTTTAGGGATCATTACGGCTCTTATTTCGATCTCGGGCGGAAGTGCTGCTTTTGGAGAATGGGCACAAAAACGTGTGAAAACTCGTGCAGGAGCACAATTAACAGCTGCATTTCTAGGAATTTTAATCTTTATTGATGATTATTTTAATGCACTTGCGGTTGGACAAGTAAGTCGTCCAATTACAGATCGCCAAAAAGTTTCACGTGCTAAGCTTGCTTATATTATTGATTCAACATCTGCACCAGTTTGTGTTGTTTCACCTGTATCTAGCTGGGGTGCTTATATTATTGCGATGATTGCGACAATCTTAACAACACATGGAGTGACTGAATATACTCCACTTGGTGCTTTCATGACAATGGTCCCGATGAATTATTATGTATTCTCAGCCCTCATTTTAGTATTTGCGGTTGCAGTATTCAATATAAATATCGGTTCAATGAAGGTTCATGAAAACCGTGCAATGGAGACGGGAGAAGTAGTCGATCCATCAAAAGAAGCTCTTGGTGAAGTAAAAGAAGATTTACCAACAAGTGATAAAGGAACAGTGGGCAATTTAGTATGGCCAATCTTAGCTTTAATAGTAGGAACAGTTTCATCAATGTTGTTCACAGGCTACACTGCGATTGAGGATAAAGCAGATGTAACAATTTTAACAATATTTGAAAATACCGATGTATCTACATCACTTCTATACGGTGGCTTATTTGGGGTTGCTGTGACGGTCATCCTATTTTTAGCTAAAGGTATTCAGGCTAATTACCTGCCATTAGCTGTTAAAGAAGGAATAAAATCAATGCTTCCAGCTATCTATATTCTCCTATTTGCATGGGTTATTGTGGATTTGATTGGACAATTAAGCACTGGTGAATATCTAGCAGGAATCGTTGAAAAATCAAATTTAAATCTTGCTTATTTACCTGTTGTTATGTTTCTTTTAGGTGCATTCATGGCATTTGCTACAGGAACATCATGGGGAACGTTTGGTATCATGTTACCAATTGCAGCAGAAATTACAGCTGCAACAGATATTAGTATGTTACTTCCTGCAATGGCAGCGGTTCTAGCTGGCTCTGTTTTAGGAGACCATTGTTCACCTATTTCTGATACAACAATCCTATCCTCAACAGGAGCAGGAAGTCATCATATAGATCACGTTATGACACAATTACCATATGCATTAATTGGTGGTGGAATTGCAGCTATCGGTTATCTTGTTTTAGGCTTAACAGGAAGCAGTATTATTGGTTTTGTAAGTATCATTATCTTATTAATCGCTATTATTGTGATCTTTTC
>DASQMK010000704.1:0-2415 GCA_035645575.1 Metabacillus sp. | reverse complement strand
CTTCAGTTTTATATTCTGATAAGGCTTTTGCAATCTCTTTGGAAATATCAATATTAGCCATTACCTATCACCCTCTGACACGTTAATTCAATCTCTTCAAAACTGTCTTTATAGGTGCGTATGACTGAGTATAATTTACCTTCAAATTCAACTTTTGGTTCACCGTTATATTCGTAACCATGAATAATAAATTCAATTTCAGGTTTTAATCCACTAGTAGCAGCACTGTAAAACTCATTACTTCCAATCGATTTTACTTTGCACAGAACAGATCTTTTAGTCTCATTAGGTATTTGATTTCCAACATTATCCTCAATATAAGATTCATTGATTAGTATTAGTTCATGGTCATAAGTCACTTTGAACACCACCAACATGTATCATTAAATTATGTAGTCGAAATTGAAGATGTCTAGGCATACCTTCCATACTATCTCTGCTTTGATATCTCCAAGTTGAATAATCAACAACAAACATCAAATGATAAGAGTTAGTATTATCAAGTATAAGTCCTTTTTCATCTTCTAATTCTTTTACAACCGATTTGATAATTTGAACTATATATTCATCTCTGATTGTTGTACTAATACCTAGTCTACTCTTTACAAGTTCTAAAATAGTAAATTCATTCATCGTTTATCGCCTACTTTAAGTTTCATTTCTTCCTTATTGGCATTTGCTTTTCCCTTTACCTTTTCACCGTTAGACAATTTATAATATCCACCACCAATATGATAAGGGTATTTATTTTCCTCAGAAGAAACTAAAGGCTCTGAAACCTTTAGAATCAGAGCCTTGCCAACTTTATTATTTTTACTTGATAAATCTTCTAAGCGTTTATCAGACGGTTCAAAGCCTTCACGTGGGAAAGATTCACCAATTCTGTATGTATGCATACTGTCTTCTGAATCACGAAATGACTTAATGACTTTATACATTATGTATCAACCCTTATGCTGCTGGTGTTTCTTCAGTAAATGTAATATAGAATCCTGCCTCTGCATCAGTTTTCTCAACATCGAAGCGAACATATCCAGCTAGTAATTGACCATACACTTCATTGTCAACCCATTTTACGGAAGCACGTTTACGATCAAATAATGTTACTGCTGCTTTAGGATCACCGATGAATCCAACTAAATTACCAGCAGTAGTACCGATCATATCATCATCTAAAACAACTACTTCTTTACCAAATAGTTTCTTTCCAGAAGCAACTGTAATATCTGTTTGTAATAAGTAACGACCATCTGCATCTTTCATCGTGTCTAATACATTGTATAAAGAAGATGAAATGATAGCTTTTGCATTATAAACTTTCTTAATATCTTTATTGAATACTGCTTTCAAACCATCTAATCCAGTTACAGCTTTAGCAGTCGCAGTTTTTAACACAGTTGCAATAGCTGCATTTTTAGTATTTAATTCTTGATCTGAAATTTCATCAGCAATTAGACCAGTAACATCATAATCAGCATCTTCAATTGCTTCTTGAGATACTGGAATATAACCACGGTAAGTTTCGATATCATAAGCGACTTCAGTAATTGATGGTTTTGCTAGTTCTGGGTTTGCTGCTAACTCTTCTACAGAAACCATTTTACTACCGGATTTTTTAATTACTGGATATTTACCACCGCCACTATTTACTTTTACTACATTCACTAGTTTACTTAAGTCAATTGTATCTTCTGGTACTTCCTGTGGTTTCAATAATTCTTCTGGAATTAAAGCTCCACCATCTACAGAAGTAAAACCAGCTCGAATTTGTCCTTTTGAACGTACATAACCATTAATTGCTTCACGAATTTCTACATTATCTTTTTTCATTTTTCTCTCTTCCCCTTTGTTATTTTCTGGATTTTTATTATTCAATTCTTCAATTTGTGCTTCAAGACTAGCAATCTCTTCTTCGAGTTTACTTTTCTCTGATTCTTGTGTTTCAATTTCATTATCATTAGCCTCTACATCAGCTTCAATAGCAGTTAAATCCTCTTCGTTTTCAACAGCTTCAACTGCCTCAGTTAACTCACTTCTTTTTGCTAATAAAGTTTGTAATTGTTCCTCAATTGTTGAAAGTGTGCTACGCTTCATGTTTAACTTTGCGCCTAAAATAACTGGATTACCCATTCACTAATCGCTCCTTTAATTTTTGCTTTCTAAGTTCAAATTGTCTTTTCTTATATTGCTCTACATCTCTCTTCCTAGCTTGTACACCAGTGTCAGAATAGGCTGGAAATGTTACGACACTTACTTCATGTAAATCAATTTCTTTCAGTCTCCATTTAACCGTGCCATCTTCACGAAAATCTGTTTCTTCACTAAGGATATTGAATCCAAAGCTACACTGATCCACATCACCACGCTTAACACGTTCATAAAGATTGACTGCATCTGTATCATTAGGATTAATAA
>DASQMK010000703.1:0-2386 GCA_035645575.1 Metabacillus sp. | reverse complement strand
CTTTATTACGGTTATGACAATTGTTTTATGTTTCGTTGGAATTATGACGTATTATATTGTTTCAAAGTTATTACAGGATAATGCTGAAAAACAAATTCAGCAGACTGCAGTGGAAGCAAATGGTAGGATGGAATCGCTTCATCAGCAAATTGATTTATTAACAAGACAAGTAGCAACAAATTCAACTTTACAGCAGCTTTTACATAAAGAATTACAGGGAAAGTTAGCTTCGTTTCAACAAAGACAAGCATTAGTAAGGCTTAGCAATGAATATCTTACGTATACAAACGGCATTAATACATTAGAAATTTATTCAGCTGATAATCGGAAGTTAATTCCTCTTGACGGAGAAGCATTGCATAAGCGGATTAATCAGAGCTGGATTTCTGAAGCAGACAGAGCTGAAGGGAAATTAGTTTGGATTGGGCAGGATCCAAAGGAACCTGATTATTACCTTGCAATTAGAAGAGTTAGTATTATTGATCAATGGTTTTCTAATGGAGGCTATATCCTCATCCAAATAAATCCTAATTATTTTGAATTCTCTGAAATACGATTGAATAATGAATATATGATCTTAGTTGATCAAAATAAAAAGCAGATAACAAGTAATTATAATGGTAACATATCTCCAATAATTGAAGAAAAAGGAACATCATTACGATTAGATGAAAGCGATTTCATGTTGGTGAAGCAATCATCATCTATCACAGGCTGGACGTTATATATATTAACACCAGTAAAAGAAGTCATGAGTGGAATAACAGTTCTACGTGCAGCTATCCTTCTATCGGGTGTGTTCGGATTTCTTATCTTTTCTTTCTCAGCTGTATTACTTTCAACAATGATTACAAAACCAATTTTTAGATTAACAAAAACCATGAAAAAAGCGAGTGAGGGAGAATTAACACTTAATCCAGAAGTTTCTTCAACAATAGAGATTAATAGATTAAATGAATCATACAACCAGCTTGTAGAAAATACCAATCAGTTAATCCAAGTGGTGTATGAAAAAGAGATCTTAAAAAGCCAGGCAGAATTAAAAGCCTTGCAATCTCAAATAAATCCCCATTTTTTATTCAATACTCTTGATGCAATGTATTGGTCACTAGATGAAAAAGGGGAGGAAGAATTGGCTGAGTCAGTCTTAGCTATGTCAGAGTTATTCAGATATACGATTAGTCATCAAAATCAGGATGAATGGGTAACTGTTAAAAGAGAAATTGAACATGTTGAGCTTTATATGCAGCTCATGAAAATGAGATTCGGAGATCGATTTACATGGAGCGTGAATATTCCTAAAGAATATGGAACAGTCCCAATACCAAAATTACTTATTCAACCAATTGTGGAAAATGCAATATTACATGGTGTTGGAAATAAGGTTGGACAAGGCTTTGTCAATGTGATGGTGAAATCATCATCAACTCCGGAGTTTATTACGATTGCTGTGACTGATAATGGGCCTGGGATTGAGCTAGAAACGATTAATAAAATCATGAACTTATTAGACACAGGAAAGGTATCCTCATTAAAGGGGAACGGCATGGCGCTTGGTAATGTTAACAAACGATTAAATTTCTACTACAAACATCATGAATTAAATGGAATTCAACTATCAAGCAAATTTAATGGTGGAACTTGTGTAACGTTTGATATTCCAATAAATAGGGGTGGGGCACATGATGAAAAAAACAATCTTGATCGTGGATGATGAACCAAAAACAAGACAGGGGTTAAAGAAAACATTAGAGGATTGGGCGGATGGGAAATTTGAGTTGATTAGCACAGATGGAGGTGCTGCAGCCATCTCTATTTTAGCAAAAAGGGATATTCACATATTAATTACGGATATCTCGATGCCGGAAATGACGGGGTTAGAAATGCTAAAGCGTCTCCAGGAACAAAAACAATTCCCAGTTGTGATTATTATATCTGCCTACTCTGAGTTTGATTATGCTCAAGAAGCGATTCAACTAGGTGTGTTAAATTATTTACTTAAACCGGTAAGTAAAAAGAAATTAATTGAAGCCGTTGAAAAAGCTGTTGAAGTTCAAAAAAAGCGAGAAAGAGAAGGAAGACTAAATAAAATAATCGATGATAGACTTGTTGATGTAAAAGTAGAGGAAAAAGAAGAAGATTCTCCGATTCAAAATGCAATGAACTATGTAGATCAACATCTTGCAGAACAATTAACCTTAAAAGAAGTCGCAAACTATATTCACTTAAACCCAAGTTATTTTAGTGTTTTATTTAAGGATCAAACAAAAATGACATTTAGTGAATATGTAACAAGAAGCCGTCTTCAAAAGGCTAAAAATCTATTAATGGGAACAAATATGGCAGTTTCAGACATTGCTGAAGCAGTTGGATACAATACATCTAA
>DASQMK010000702.1:0-3609 GCA_035645575.1 Metabacillus sp. | reverse complement strand
GATAAAATCCCAACAAAAAAAGCGATCACAACCGCTAAAATAGGGTGAAAATGTATTGTATGGTTGACACCATTTTCATCTTCAAAAATATGGATAGAACCTAGTTGTTTTGTTTTTGGCTCCAAATATTTTTGAACACTTAGCAGAATAGAAATGAGGATGATAAATACCCCAAAGCAAATGTAAAAAAGATTCAGTTCGATTGCTTTATTAACAAGAGCTCCAACATAAGCCCCAGGCCCACTGCCAATAAAGAAGATCAACCCCGCTTTAAAATAGACCGTTTTTTGCCTCATGTACGCAATTGTTGAAGAAAGACCTGTCACAATTAAAATGATAATGGAAGTTCCGACGGCAAACTGTGGTGTAATTGAAGGTAATAGGCTTGTATAATTGCCGATAAATAATAAAGCCGGAACAATGATAATTCCACCGCCAAGTCCAACAAGGCTTCCAAGCATACCTCCTAGTAAACCAATAATAAATAATAAAAGCCACAGCATATGTATTCTCCTTTTTATGATTTCGTCTTTTTCCCTACTATGTATCCCATATAAAAAATTAACAGCGAATACCCGATGATCAGTAAAATCGATGTTGGGATTGATTGGACAAAATGAATAAGTCCTATATATATTTTCATTATTTGTGGAAGCAGTTGATCGATTGTCGATAAATAGTAAATATGAACAATGAGCAATCCAATGATGATAAATGAGGCAGGCCGGAGAATTTGGATGAAGGTTATTTCTTTTTTACGTTTTTTCTTTTTATTTGACGTATTTCTAACGATAGCCATAATCCTGCACCTCTTTCTATCATTCTATTGATTTTAGTATGAAGGAATTGGTATAGCTATGGCAAGAAAATACACTATCTTTTTAAAAAATGAACTCAAAAGAAAAAAGTGGTTCTTTATAAGAAGAAACGCAAATTAGCACCCTTTCTTTTCTTTACAACAACTATTATCAAATATTTGTCTGTTGTTTTCTTCAGCTAGTGCCTCTTCTTTGGCTCCCTTTCATTGCCTTTCTAAAATGATAAATTGTTGATTAGTTTTCTTTAGATACTTTAGATACTTTAGATACTTTAGATAATAGCCAACTGCAAGTCCGGCCAGCCTCGTTCCTATTATGATTGTATCGTACAGTTAAACACCTCCCGAATATGTTTATGTGCTTATATCAACATTTCAATTAAAAAAATTGGAAATCACAACAAATTTAAGAGTACTAAACTCACTCAAAACTTGTCGAATTTTATCTAACAGTAAATAAATTCTGAAAATCGAAAATATATTATCATAATTATGAAATATTTTTTGATAATCGTTAATAAGAAGCAAGAATCGAAAATAATGAGGGAGGTCATGCACATTTTCACCCGCTAATTTCAGGTATTTCACTTACTTTTCGAAAACCCTGTAATCATAAAACAGGTGAAAAAGGCAACTATTGTTACAAACGCAGCAAAAAATAAGCCAATAAATCTCATAAATGTATCTTCACCTGGGTAATTAGGCTCTAAAGATATGATCATATAGACAAATATCATAGTTAATAAAAGATAAAAGCTACTACCTACAGCCCCAAGTTTTAATCGATTTTTTTGCGAACCACCCCAAGCTTTATTGATCACAATCCAAACATAGAGACTTGCAATTACCGCTAAAGACATGATAATCAAATGAATATATGGAATCACCAAATACATAAGCAAATACAATAATGCTATTGTTAGAAAAAATAAACCTGCATTTATTCCAAATAAACTCAATCCTGCTAACCAATGATTTTGAAACCACGCTGCTTGTACTAATTTTTTAACAAGCTGATTTCTTTCACCGAAAATATTCCATATTTGATTTTTAAAGATCATCATTATCATGATGGCTATTAAACCGAATAATAATAGTGTCGTCATGTGTTCTCCCCTCATAATCTCTGTAAATTTGTTTTTCACTATTATCATCTTACTTTACCTTTTATTGTTTTTCAATAAATTTTGATTGATTATCAACAAAAATTCTCTTTATATTTTTTTCTATAACCGTATATTCTTTTTGAAAATTACCATAATAATGAAAGCAAACATTAATCTTTTTCTTATAATTTGAAAGGTGGTGGCTCCTAGGTGAAAAAAGGAATTCAAAATTCAAGTATTGAGCAACAAAGAAATGACCATGAAACAGAATCAGCTTTTAAAGCAGACAATGAGAAACAAAAAAATAAAGGACAAAGAAAATAAAGGATTGTTCTACATAAAAAGCACTTCGTTTTTCCTTTTAACGAAGTGCTTTTTATGCTATATTGTTATTTCGTTCCACCTTGAGCTTCCCACTGGGCGATTTCTTCACGAACTCTAGGTGCTACTTCTTTTCCTAATAACTCAATTGCTCTCATCACATCATCATGCGGCATTGATCCTACAGGTACATGAAGCATAAATCGTGTAATCCCAACGTTTTTACGTAGGTGTATGATTTTCTTTGCAACTGTGTCAGGGTCTCCTACATACAGTGCACCTTCAAAGCTTCGTGCAGCATCAAAGCTTGCTCTATCATAATGACCCCATCCACGTTCTCTTCCTAGTTTATTCATCACTTGTTGTGTGGAAGGGAAAAATTTATCTGCTGCCAATTCAGTTGTTTCAGCAATAAAGCCGTGTGAATGGGATGCAACAGGTAGTTTTGAAATGTCATGTCCTGCATGGGCAACAGCTTTTTTATATAGTTGTACTAGCGGCTCAAATTGAAGGGGACTTCCTCCAATAATCGCTAACACTAATGGTAAGCCAAGGATCCCTGCACGAACAACTGATTCAGAGTTTCCGCCGCTACCTATCCATACAGGAAGAGGATCTTGAACAGGTCGAGGATACACTCCCCTGTTCTGAATAGCTGGCCTGTGACCACCTTTCCATGTTACTTTCTCAGAATCTCTGATTTTTAAAAGAAGTTCGAGTTTTTCTTCAAATAATTCATCATAGTCTTTTAGGTCATAGCCAAATAACGGGAATGATTCAATAAATGAACCACGCCCTGCCATAATTTCAGCTCGGCCATTGGAAATTCCGTCAAGTGTCGCAAAGTCTTGAAATACTCGAACAGGATCTGCTGAGGAAAGAACTGTAACGGCACTTGTTAAACGAATGTTTTTCGTTTGCGGGGCAGCAGCTGCTAAGATGATCGCAGGATTTGATGCTGCAAAATCTTCTCGGTGGTGCTCACCTACTCCAAAAACATCTAATCCTACTTGGTCAGCTAAAATGATTTCCTCGACGACTTCTCGAATTCGTTGCGCATGACTTATCACTTTACCGGTTTTTACATCCGGGGTTGTTTCAACAAATGTACTTATGCCAATCTCCATACGTATTCCTCCTTACACAAATAGCTACTATGTATATCAATTAGGTATTTATGACTACATGATAACACTTACTTCATTCTATTATTTTTTTACGATTCTTTGTAGTAAAATGACTCATAGAAACATCCCCAATTCATGGATGTTCCTATGAGTCACTATGTTTCAAGAATTTCTTTTATTTTTTCAAGTCTTTATTAGCTGCTTTTTTTTTCATCATTGACATAAAAGGAGTAAAAAG
>DASQMK010000701.1:0-7156 GCA_035645575.1 Metabacillus sp. | reverse complement strand
CTTCTGAAAAATTTCATGTAATTACAAAAATAGTCCAAAGGATCTATTTTTTACTTAACATCAAAAAGGACCTGTGCATTAACATACACAAGGTCCTTTTATTGTTATAAAACAGTTTATTTAGTTGAGTTACCATGCTCTTCTAAATAGAGAATTCTCTTTAGCATAGTCGGATGTGAATAGCGAAAGATCTTAACTAAAGCGGGTGGATTTACCTCACTTAATCCTGCTCTAGAGAGCTCCTGGAATGAACTGATCGCTGCTTCATGATTGTTTGTCAATTCAATCGCATACATATCAGCTGACTTCTCCTGGTAACGCGAAACAGCATTTGATAGTGGACTTGATGCAAAGGTTAATGTCCCCAAGAGAAGAAGAAATAATGGAAACGCAGCAAGCTCTTTCATTGATTTAATTTTAAGCAATTCTCCGTATCGCTGAATAAAAAACCTCATCAGCAAATGAATGAAGTATAAGGCAACTAAGCTTAATAATAAATAACCTGCTATTCCAACATAGATATGTTTCATCACGTAATGACCCATTTCATGAGCCATAATAAAGAGAATTTCATCCTCGTTTAATCGATTTAAGGTTGTGTCCCAAAGGACAATTCGAGAATTGGATCCTATCCCTGTTACATATGCATTAAGTGCATTTGTCTTTTCAGACATATTCACCTCGTATACATGCTCAGCAGGGATCTCTGCTTTTTCAGCAATTTCTAATATTTTTTCTTCAAGCACTTTATTCTTCAATGGATAAAAATCATTATAAAGAGGGTCAATAACAACTGGTTGAATAAACATTAAAAACATGGAAAAAGGGATCGAAAGTAACCAAGCATATAGCCACCATCTTGTCTCAAAGCGTTTTATTAACGCGTAAAGAACAATAATAATAACCGTCATTAACAAATAATTGACCCAAAAATCAATCAATTGATCCTTCATCCAGGCCGAAAAAGATTGTGTTGTAATTTGGTAATCTTTAGACATCTTATATCCTAACCAATCAACTGGAAACGAAAGTATGCTGACAAAAAGTGATAACCAAAAGAAATATATGGCTGACTGGAGACTGAATATTTTTGACGATGTACTTGACCAATCCTGCATTTTCCTAGAAAGTCCTGTGATCAAAAATACAAATAAGAGAAACCACTCAAAAGGAATCGTAACAAAATAGAGAAAATTCCTTATTGTGGAGTATTCCTGAGATAATATCAATTCTCTACCGGACATAAATGTTGAAGGATCTGCCGGTGTCCCTTCATACGGAGCTGGTACACCTGAGCCGGAAAAGATAAACAAATACCAGTAAACAACTAAACCATATATAAAATAGAGTAAGATCGATCTTGTTAACCATTTCCTCATCTGGCCTTCCCCCTTGAACAAGCTATTACTATTAGTGTAGTACCAGGCACATAGAGTTAGAACATGAAAAGGAATGACCCGAATGACAACTTTTTTAAACAGCTTTCCCTACACCTATGTAAAAAACATACTATATAAAACTAAAGTACCAATAGATCCCATCACAACAACAATTACATTAGCTCCCGTAAAAGCAATTAAAGTAGCAGCAACAGCGCCAATGATACCAAAAACAAGATTATCACTAATGAGAAAGATCCCAGGAACAATTAATGCTCCCAATGTTGCATACGGTACGTTCTTTAATACATTTTGGACAAATAATGGTAATTTCAATTGACTTAAGGCGACAAGCGGGATCATTCGAGGTAAATATGTAACAAATCCCATCCCAATAATCATCATGATGATCATACTATCCATTTGTCTCCACCTCACTTGTATACTTCATATAAAATAGTTCAACAATAATAGCTGAAATTAAGGTTGATAGTACAATAGACCAACCCGTTGAAATCATTTGCGAAGCATAAAAGATTGAATTTAGGATGGCCGCTGCAACCGCTAAAAACATGACCTTTCGATGCTTTTTTAAGGATGGAATCAATAGTCCGATAAACATTGCATAAAGGGCAATACTCATGCTTTCCTGAACAGTTGTTGGCAGGCTTGCACCAATAACATAACCAATTCCTGAGTTTATAACCCAGCTTGCATATGATATCAGCATTAATCCAAACAAATACCCTGCATTTACCATGCCCTCTTTTGTTGAAGCTACTGTAAATGTCTCATCTGTTAACCCAAATGAGTAAAGGGCTTTTTTCCACAAAGAATCATTTCCTTCTACTTTTTCACTTAGTGAAGCAGACATTAGAAAATGGCGAATATTTACAATAAAAGTAGTCAAAACAATTTCAATTATTCCTGTACCTACGGAAAGCAGGCTTAAAGAAATATATTGAGAAGCGCCTGCATAAACAATTAAACTCATAAGAACTGTTTCCGATAAAGACAAGCCTGTAGATTTTGAAAGTAAGCCAAAGGTTAATGCAACCGGTAAATACCCTATTGCAATACTGATTCCACTTTGTAAACCTTGTAAAAAACTAGACTGCTTTTTTACTAAAGTGGTTGTTGATGCCACATCAAATACCTCCTCCTGCTGAATATATCTAGATTTATGAATAATAAATTAAAAGATAAAAGCTTGTTGTTTGATTTGTTTCATTTGCATACGTATGTGAGTGTGTTGCTTGAAATTTCATCGAATCACCTTTTTTCAAAACAAATGCCTCTTCTTTTATCGAGACTTTTGCTTCACCTTCACAAACAAATACATATTCTTCAACACTTCCATGGTGACTTTCTGAAGTGTGAATGCACCCTGGCTTCATTTCAATGTAGTAAATTTCAAATTTTTTGGAAGAATCAAAAGGAAAATAAGGGTATACTTGAAACTGTTCCCCCTCCTCCATGACTGCACTTTTTTCATGTAATCTTATAACAGAAACAGTCGGTTTGTTTTCCTCAACAAGTGATGAAAATGAAACTTGGAGTCCATTTGCAATTTTCCATAGTGTATTAACTGTTGGACTTGATTCACCTTTTTCAATTTGTGAAAGCATTCCTTTACTGACACCTGTTAAACTCGCCAGCTGGTCATAGCTATACCCACGAAGCTTACGTATACGTTTTAGATTCTCTGCAATTTGAGTTTGAATTGATCCCATAACATCCCCCATATATTACCATTGTATAATATAGTATACATTTGTATTTTATAACATACAACACTTTTCTTTCTCATCATTATGAAGTAAATTGGAACTATGTTAATCTATTGAGGGTGAAGAAAATGCTTACAAATTATTTCGAAAAGATACAGGAAAAGCTTCAACTTGTGCTGGCACAGGAAAGAAAAACGATGGAGGCTGTAGCAGAGAAAATCGCAAATACGATTCAATCAAATGGTATCATTCACTTGTTTGGATGCGGTCACTCTCACATCCTTTCAGAAGAAATGTTTTATCGAGCTGGTGGCTTAGTACCTGTTAAGCCAATGCTAATTGAAGAGTTAATGCTTCATAAAGGGGCTGTTAAATCGTCCTATCTTGAAAGGCAAAATGATTATGCAGAAGGATTTATGAATGACCAGGATATCCAGCCCCAAGATCTAGTTATTGTCATCTCAACTTCTGGAATTAATCCGGTTCCAATTGATGTTGCGTTACATGCTAAAAATCAGGAAGCATATGTAGTAGGGATAAGCTCCTTTTATTATGTAGACGGACAAGCATCAAGACATAATAGTGGGAGATTTTTATCTGAGGTCGTTGATTTAGCCCTTAATAACCATGTCAAAAAAGGAGATGCTGCTCTTACATATGAACATTCCCCAACTCCTTTTGGACCAACTTCAACGGTTATTGGAGCAGTTATGTTAAATGCAATTTTTGCTGAAGCGACAAAGATAATGATAAATAATGGGTTTGAAGCGCCAGTGTTTTTAAGTGGCAATATCGATGGTGCAGATGAGCATAATCAAAGATTGATTGAGAAATATAGTAATCGAATTCCATTGCTTAAGTTTGAATAGAAAAATTGGCCCTACCTTATAATAAAAGGTTGGGCCAATTTTTATTTTCTTTCGATATCAATTTTAAATTTATACCTGTCTGCACGATATGAGGACCTTACGAGTTCAAGTGGAGTTCCATTTTCAAGGTATGTTTCCCGTTGTATAAGCAATACTGGTACGCCTTTATTTATGTTCAAATGCTGCTGGTCTTCCTCATTAACAATGGCTGCCTCAACCGTCTGTGATGCATGGCCAATCGTTAATTCTAGATCTTTTTCAATATAGGTATATATAGAGCTTGACAATATATCAGGCGTTAAACCAGGAACTAACTTCACCGGAAGATAACTAGTCTCCACAGCAATCGGTTCATCATTGGCTAAGCGAAGACGCTTTATTTTATAAATAAGCTCATCATCTTCAAGAGAAAGCATTGCCTTAATGTCTTCATCTGCCGGATAAATTTCAAAATGCAATAATTTACTTCCTGGAATTAGGTTACGAGCTTTCATGTCTTCGGTAAAACTCGTGAGTCCTTGTAGATTTTGTTCAAACTTTTGGCTTGTAACAAAGGTTCCTTTCCCTTTTTCCCTAAAGAGATATCCCTTGTTTACAAGATTTGTAATGGCTTGACGAACAGTCATTCGACTTATTTGATAGGTTTCTGAGAGTTCTCTTTCTGACGGCAATGCATCACCAGGCCGCAACTCTTCAGACTCTATGGATTTTTTTATTTGCTCTTCTAACTGATAGTACAAGGGAAGAGGAGAATGTTTGTCTATCACAGAAAGATCTCCTTTCGGTATCACTCTAATTCATTATAGTAATAATGCTATGAATTGACAATTCGTTCTATCAAACTTGCTGATAGTAAATAGAAAACTACCTGAAATTTACAGGTAGTTTCAATTTTTTTACTTTCTAATCTTTTCAATCTCGTCTGCTACAAATTGCACCTGTGTTCCTACAATAACTTGAATGCTTTGTGGACCAACAATGTTTATACCAGGTATTCCTGTTGATTTTATTTTATTTTGATCAACTGCATTCATGTCTTTTACCTCTATACGAAGTCGTGTAACACAGTTGTCTACAGAAGTAACATTTGCATCTCCGCCTAACCCTTGATAAATCACTTTCGCCATATTTGCGAATTTATTTTCTGAAGTGACAGATCCTGCTTCAGTCTCATCGGTTGTTTCTTCTGTATCTGCCTCTCTACCAGGTGTAGCAAGATTAAATTTTGTAATTAAAAATCTAAACAAAACATAGTAAATGACAGCAAATACTAATCCTTGAAGTAATAGCATAAAAGGTTGATTTGCTAAAGGTAGTCTTGAGCTTAAAACAAAGTCTACTAAGCCTGCACTAAAGCCAAAGCCTGCTGTCCAATGAAAGAATGATGCAATGGCTAATGAAATACCTGTTAAGGCTGCGTGAACAACATAAAGAGCTGGTGCTAAAAACATAAATGAAAACTCAAGTGGTTCTGTTACCCCAGTAAAGAAAGAAGCGAAACCTGCAGCTAGCATTAAAGAAGCCGCTTGTTTTTTTCGTTTCGTCTTTGCTGTATGGTACATCGCCAATGCTGCTGCTGGTAAACCAAACATCATAATTGGGAAGAAACCAGCCTGGTACATACCTGTAATCCCTTTTGTACCTGTTCCTGCCCAGAAATTACCGATATCATTAATTCCCGCAACATCAAACCAAAATACTGAGTTTAATGCATGATGTAAACCAGTTGGGATTAACAAACGATTGAAGAATCCATATAATCCCGCACCGATAAACTCTAACTTACTGATCGCTGTTCCAAAAGAAACTAATCCTGTGAAAATGACAGGCCATGCAAAAAAGAGAATAAATGAGGCAAACAGCATCGATACAGCCGTCATAATCGGAACTAGTCGCTTACCGCTAAAGAAAGCTAAAGCTGCTGGTAACTGAACTTCACTAAAACGATTGTACATCACAGAAGCTACAATACCTGAGAGAATTCCTACAAACTGGTTACCTATCTTTTCAAAAGCTGGATTAACAGCTTCTGGATCAATTCCTTGTAGCATTGCAACTGAATCTGTAGAAAGTAATGTTGTAATAACAAGGTATGCCACTAAACCACTAATGGCTGCAGAACCATCTTTGTTTTTTGACATTCCTAATGCGACACCTACTGCAAAAAGAATTGACATATTGTCAATAATAGAAGAACCTGCTTTAATTAAGAATGCTGCAACTGGACTTCCTGCACCCCATCCGGCCGGATCAATCCAATATCCAATTCCCATTAATATTGCTGCAGCTGGCAGGACTGCTACAGGTAACATCAAAGACCTACCAATCTTTTGTAAGTATTTCATCATGTTGATTTCCTCCTATCCATTCATAGTAATGGAATAAAATAAGTCATTTGTGCTTTCCTATATAGGTGAAAGCGTTTCATAAGTTCATAGTATCACCAATGAGTATAGATGTCTATACCAATTTTATAAACCAAATATGTATTTTTGTCTTGCTTATTGGTAGATTATCATACACAGTTTTTTAACTGGTATAGACAACTATATAAAGAGATGCTATCCTATAGTCATCATTTATAGCTTTCACTAAAACAGCAATATTTATGGGGGGATCCACATGAATTCAATTTTAAACAAATTGATAATCAAACATGGAACGATTTATGCTGAGGATCAAATCCTTAAAGCAGGCTCAATTCAAATTGATCATGGAAAAATAACAAAGCTAAATGAATCAAATGAACATCTTCATTCAACAGATGATAACATTATTACCCTTCCAGAAAACTATAGTATCATCCCTGGTATGATTGACCTTCATATTCATGGAGTGAATGGTGCAGATACAATGGATGCAACAAGGGAAGCACTTGATATCATTTCTTCTACTCTCCCAAAAGAAGGTACAACCAGCTTTTTGGCAACAACCATAACAGAGGATTTAAATGCAGTTGAAAAAGCATTGGCAAATGCAGGTGAATATATAAGCTCCTTCCAAGCTCAAGGAAATGCTGAAGTGTTGGGTATTCACTTAGAAGGCCCATTCATTAATAAAGAAAAAGCAGGTGCACAGCCAATTCAACATGTATTGGAACCTAACGTCAACACCTTCAAAAGGCTAGAATCAGTGTCCAATCATCAGATTAAGCTTGTTACCCTTGCTCCAGAACTAC
>DASQMK010000700.1:0-4758 GCA_035645575.1 Metabacillus sp. | reverse complement strand
TCGATTAAATGATTCCATAAATAAAAAAACCATTTATACTGTACTTATTCTTTATGTACTTCGAATATGTACCTTTCGTAGATTAATACTAATATTTCTAGAAAATAAATCACCTAAGGGAAACTGATTATACCTAGTTCCATAAATGCCCACCAATTGAATCATTCCTCCTACACGTATAACCTGACTAGCAAATTCAATCGCACCTAATGCCCCTCCTTGGAGCCTTAGAGCCGTTTCCATTATTTCTACAGGTTTCATTTTCCCACTCATTCCGACACAGTCAATGACTACATCCGCTCCACCCTTTGTTATTTCTTTCAGATGATGTTTTAGCTCTTTATTTTCTTGAAAGTTAAAGGCCTCTACATGATTCCGTTTAATGGCATGCTCCAGTCGATATGGAACATGATCTACGGCTATAACCCTTTTTGCTCCTTTATACCATGCAATCTTTTGTGTAATCAATCCAATTGGACCACATCCTAAAACAATAACAGTGTCACCACTTTTTACTCCAGCTTGATTTACTCCCCAATAGGCTGTTGAATAGGCGTCTGATAAAAGCAATAACTCTTCATCAGCTACTTCATAACAATTCCTACAGCTCGCAATTCCGAATCAATTAAGGCTAAAAGACTGTTTTTTGGATCTGCTTTTTTCCTTTAAATAATGTGTTCGTGACTCCAATTTCTTCGATAAGGTCTTGCCCAACTGCAACCTTGTCCACTCCAACCATATGGATGATCACCTAATGTAAAAGCATCTGGAGTTTGCACTGGATTATTTTTAAAATCAATAGACGTGTCATTTCCACCTCTTGTCCACTTTAATACTTCCTGATCAACATACTGCTCAATTGCTTCAATGTCAGGTAACACAAGTTCCTTCCCCTCTGTACTTTGGACGGTATGGTCAGTTGACCTAATAAAATCTTGTATACTTTCCATTTCAGTATGTGTAAAATATGAAGCTGAATTTGTGGCTAATGCAACTAGTAAGCCCATATTTAAATCAGTATTTGGTATTCCATGAATAACCTCTTTCTTTCTATCTAATAAAGCATGACAAACCGCACAACTAATACCTGCTTTTACTTTCCCTTCCTCATATCTTAATTTTACTCCGAGAGGGATTAACGCTCCTTTTGGTACATCAAGGCCCGTGTCAATTAACTCACCTTTTTTAATTGTTTATATCTCCAACCTTAACCGTTTTAGCAGCGAGTACTTGAAGATTATCTGTTCCTTTTCCATTTAATTCAATGATTGCTCTTGTTATATTTGGAATTGTAAAGGCACCGTCGAACATTCCCATAATATCCGAAAAAAACACTTCATTCCCGAAAGTTTCTTCGTAAAAAAATTCTTTTCCAGTTTGAATTAATTCTGTATCGGTTTCTTCCTGTACATTTGTCAACTGACTTATTCCGTTAAGTGAACTGCTTTCTTTCGTATTCACTTTTGAATCTGGCGGAACATATGCATATTCAATACCTACAATTGTAAAATAAGCAATTGCACCAACCAGACATACAAAAAGAATGGATAGTATAATGGATGTTTTTCTCACTTTTATTTCTCCTTTAGCCTTGATTGATACTTATTATTTAACCATCCATTCTTCTTATGCTTTTTTATGTGTTCTTATTTCCAACAACTATAACCATCTTAATGCAATTGTCAAATGACAGCATTCTGCTTCACCAATAGATGAGGATAAATTCATATGAATACCGTCTGGATTAAAAGATGTTTTTACCTGTGATTTAATTCCAGTTGATTTTATTAACTCATCAACTTCCTTCATATTTGACTGTTGTGCTGCAGACATGACTTTCGTAGCAAAATCCTTTGATTCAGCAAGCTTGGTTAACACTAAGCTCGCCTCCTTCATTAAGGTTTGCATGGATTTAGCCGATTGTTCAAACACCGTTGGGTCTACCTGAGGAAATTGTCTATTAAATGGCATATGGTAGTAAGCTTGAATTCCATTTACGTTTCCAGCACCATAAAAGTAAGATGTACCATAATATAATGGATAGCAGTATAATGGCAGCATATTACCAACTCCTTTTCGGTTTCTCCTAACAATATACGAGAATCGGGTAAAGATGTGATGACAAAAGTAAACGACATAGTGGTGACAAAACACCCTTGCTTTTAAACAACATTTTGAAAACCAAAAAACCCTAAGAAGATTCTTAGGGTTTAATTTATTTATGGATAGGTAAAAGGAGTTCAACCTCTGTACCTTGATTTACTGAACTTCTAAAGGAGATTTTCCCTTTATGAAACTCTACAATACGATAACTTACAGTTAATCCTAGTCCAGTTCCTTTTTCCTTCATCGAATAAAAAGGCTCACCTAAATGCTTTAAACGATCTTTATCGATTCCACATCCATCATCCTTAAAGAGAATCTTTACTGTATGCTGATCTTTTAATTCAAGTGAAACATGTACATTCCTTGATGAAGCTTCAATCGAATTCTTTATTATGTTAATAAAAAGTTGTTTTAGTTGATGTGGTTCACAATCAATAATGGGTATGCTCTCATTCATTTGAAAATCTAGTGTCACTCCGTAAAGATTTGCTTCTGATTCAAGTAATGATCCAACATCTTTTAATAAATGGTTAATATTCGTTTTTTGAAACTGAATTTTTTGAGGCTTTGCAAGTACAAGCAGTTCACTTGAAATGATGTTAATTCTTTCAAGCTCATCTAACATAATTCGATAGTAAAACTCGTGTTCTTTATTCGTTTTTTGCAACATCTGTACAAACCCTTTTAATGAGGTTAGCGGATTTCGAATTTCATGTGCCACACTTGCCGCAAGCTCTCCGACAACTGATAATTTTTCTGTTTTGCGAAGAAGCCTTTCTGTTTCTTTCTCTTTTGAAATATCCACGGCATATCCAATAATTCCGACTGTTTTGTCATTAATAATCATCGGTACAGATGTACAACGCAATATTTTCATTGTTTGATCTTTCATAATAATTTCAATCTCTTCGTTTGTAAAAGATTGGTTTTGGTTGATAATATGCTTGTATGACTGATAAACCTTCCGACGATCTCTCTTTGAAATAAGTGGTAATATTGGCATAAACACATATTCTTCTTTTGTATATCCTGTAAAGCGATAAAAATGTTCATTTACCTCTGCAAGTCTTCCATTTAAATCAATCATATACACTAACTCAGGATTAAAATCAAATAAGGATTTGTACTTTTGTTCACTCTCAGCTAGTTTCTTCTCAGCTAGAACGCGTTCTGTCACATCTCTTCCCATGACAACTAATTCTTTTCGAGAACCGTCCTCATTAAAACTGGGAATTTTAATTGTATCAAAGGTCTTTACACTACCATCTGGCATCGGTATTTCTTCAATACATCTACTTTTTGTGCCTTTTAACCATGCCTGTTCATCAGATATTTCACAATACCTTAATGCCTCAGCATAAAACTCCGTGTATTCAGCCAGTTCAGAGTCTTTTTTTCCAACATAATCGATATTCTCTATTTGAAATAATTGAAGGGCAAAATCATTTGCTTTAGTCCAGCGACCCTCTCCATCTTTAAAATTCACAAAATCAACCATTGAGTTAATTAAGAGGCTTAATTTGTTTTTTTCTTCTTTCTCATTTATATAAGCTTCTCTCTTCAATACTAAATAAAAAATAAAGATACTAGTAAAAAGAACAAATAAGAACCCTTTTATATTTTGAAATATTAATAAGGTCCCTTTTGGTATGTTTAAAAGGACTAGTATATTGTCTGTAGCAAGTATCCATATTGAACTGAATAGAACATAAAAGAATAGAATTTTATATTTATTTAACATAAACTGCTCCTTAATAGTTGGTTAAACATATAGGTTGTTTTCACTATTATTTCATTTGTTTATTTTTATACCAATTGTTAATTTTACTAAAAATGTCCTAAGTAGTCCAATAGGAATTTCTTCTTATACGATTAATATTTTATAAAAAAATGAAGACATAACAAAAAAGGATCAACGCATAGAAATGCATTGATCCTTTTTTAAAGATTATATTTAAGCTAAGACAGTACTACCCATTAAATAACGATCTACTTCACGAGCAGCTTCACGGCCTTCATTGATTGCCCATACGATCAAGCTTTGACCACGACGTGCATCACCAGCAGCAAATACACCATCAATGTTTGTACGGAAATCGCCATATTTAGCAGCTACAACATTGCGTGCTGTTTGATCTACATTAAATTGTTTTAGAACTGGTTGGTCTGCACCTTCAAATCCAATTGCAATGAAAACCAATTGAGCAGGCCATACTTTTTCAGAACCTGGAATTTCTTTAAAATAATATAAGCCTTGTTCATCCTTAAGTTTCTCCATTTGGATTGTGTGAAGCTCTTTAAGGTTTCCATTTTCATCTGAAACAAGCTTAGTAGTTTGGATACAATATTGACGTGGGTCCTCACCAAATTTTGCTTCTGCTTCTTCGTACGCATATTCCATCGTAAAGACATGAGGAGCCTCTGGCCACATATTCTCAACTGTACGAGACATAGGCAATTTAGGGTGCTTACCAAACTGAACAACACTGTTACAGTTTTGGCGAAGAGCAGTTGCTACACAGTCTGCCCCTGTATCTCCACCACCAATGACAATAACATCTTTGCCTTCAGCATTGATAAATTGACCGTCTTCGAAATTTGTATTCAAATAGCTCTTCGTTACATCTGTAAGATAATCCATTGCAAAGTGAA
>DASQMK010000699.1:0-6095 GCA_035645575.1 Metabacillus sp. | reverse complement strand
AATATATAACAGGGGCTCGTGCAAAAGGTGCATTTCCTATCTTTATTACTCCTGTTCATCGAAGAAGGTTTAATAAAGAAGGAAAGCTGGAAAACACTTTAGGTGACTATCCAGATGCAATGATACAACTAGCAAAAAAACATGATGTTCCACTCATTGACTTATGGTCGAAAACAAAAAAGTTATATGAAGAACTTGGTGTAGAAGGATCTAAAAAGCTCTTTACGATCTTTGCACCTAATGAACAGCCTAATTATCCGGATGGAATTATAGACAATACTCACTTTAGTGAACATGGGGCAAAAGCTGTCGGGAAATTAGTCGTCGAAGGGATAAGAGAGCTTCAATTGCCTATTGAAAGATATATTCTTGATGTTTAGGATTTAACTGTAAATTAAAACCACGAGCCCGTAGTTTTTAAAATTCATAGTAGGGGTGATAGCTTAATGAGGAAAAAACTATACCATGGAGCCGCGTACTATCCTGAATTATGGAATGAGGAAACAATTGAAGAAGATATTAGGTTAATGGCAGAAGCAGGGATTAATGTTGTGAGAATGGGAGAGTTTGCCTGGTCCACCATGGAAAAGGAAGAAGGAAAGATTGATCTGAGTTTTTTTGTTAACATCATCAACAGGCTAAACAATCATGGAATTGAGACGGTTATGTGTACACCAACACCTACTCCACCTATTTGGTTAACACACAATCATCCCGAAAGATTACATGTTGATGAAGAAGGACGGGGAATGAGTCATGGATCAAGGCAGCATATTTGCACGAATAATGCTTATTTTAGAGAAAGAGCCGCGATCATTACAGAGGAAATGGCTAAAGCTGTAGGCAATTTACCTGGTGTCATTGGATGGCAGCTTGATAATGAGTTTAAATGCCATGTTAGTGAATGTATGTGTGAAACATGTAAAGCATTGTGGCATGAATGGTTAGAGGAGCGTTATGGTACGATTGGTGCATTAAATGATGCTTGGGGAACCCATATATGGAGTCAATATTATCATTCTTTTGATCAGGTTCCACAGCCGGTTTCAACGCCATTTCTTCATAATTCATCATTAAGAACAATGTATCAACTCTTTTCATTTGAAAAAATCGCCGAATTTTCTGATAAACAAGCAACCATTATCCGTCAATATTCTAAAGCACCAATAACACATAATAGCACAACCTTTTTTCATGTTGATAACGAAAGACTATATAAACATCTTGATTTTGCTTCATTTGATACGTATGCCGAGAGAAGTAACTTTGCTTCGTATTTATTTAATTGTGATTTATGGAGAAATTTCAAATCGGATAGAGATTATTGGGTTATGGAAACAAGTCCATCACATAGCGCGTCTCTAGCTAGTTATGCAGCCCCGCATCCAAATGGTTATTTAAAGGCAGAGGCTGTTGCGTCATATGCTTTAGGAGGAGAAGCGTTTTGTTATTGGTTATGGAGGCAACAGCGTACAGGCTGTGAACAACCACATGGGTCTGTTATTAGTGCTTGGGGAAAGCCGACTGTTGGGTTTGAAAATGTTAAAGAAGTAGAAGCGGCAAGAAAAGAACTTGAGCCGATCATGACCTCGACTAGACCTTTACAAGCTGAGGTAGCGATCACTTATTCTGATAAAGCAAGGGCTTTTTTAAAAACAGAGCCACATAAAGGGTTAGATTATCGTTCCCTCATTATCCCATTTTACGAGAAAGTACTATCAGCTGGCTATCATCGTGATCTGCTGCCAGAGGGGGCGAAACTAGAAGGCTACAAATTATTATTCACTCCATTTGTCCATTATGTATCTCATGACTATATTCAAAAAGCTAGGAAGTTTGTTGAGGACGGTGGGATCTGGATTGTTGGTCCACTTACAGGAGGAAGAACTGAAAACCATACAATCCATACAGACGCAGCATTAGGACAGCTAGAACAACTAGCTGGGGTGGAAACTCTTTATACGTATCCAATGGATGGAACAGAATCTTATGGTGAATTTATGGGAGTTACAGCTCCATTAAGTTTGTGGAGTACAGTTTTTCAACCAAAAGCAGGTAAAGCTGTAGGAGTAATTAAGGGAGGCAACTCAGACGGAGCTGCTTTTATGACGGAGCATAAGTGCGGTAAGGGGAAAATTGTCATGCTCGGTTCACTCCCTTCAGGAGAGTTAGGAGATCTCTTACTAACAAAATGTATTGATCATTATGCAAAAGAAGCAGATGTACAGCTTAAAACAGATGTATCAAGGGGTACGATCGTTGCCCCGCGAACTCGAAAAGGTGAAACAATCTGGGTGGTTGTTAATATGGATGGAGCAGGAGGAACTGTGTCTATACCGGATGATGGAATTGATCGTGTGACAGGAAAACGATTAGAAAAAGGTCAGTATGAAATTGGACCTTATCAGCATAGAATCATCACGTTTCGGATGAATAATGAACAGAGGGGAGAGTCATCTCATGAAAAACTTACAATCAGTTAAAATCGCTTACATAGGCGGGGGTTCAAAAAGTTGGGCAAGAAGTTTAATGAATGACCTTGCTCTAGAAAGCAGAATATCAGGTACTGTTGCCTTATATGATCTAAACTACGAAGCTGCTGCCCAAAATGCAAAGATTGGTAATCGTATATCACAGTTAGATGATGCAAAAAGTGATTGGAAGTATGAAGCAGTTAAAACAATGGAGGAAGCTTTAGTAGAAAGTGATTTTGTCATCATCTCAATCTTGCCAGGTTCGTTTGAGGAAATGGCATCAGATGTTCATACTCCTGAGAAATACGGAATCTATCAATCTGTTGGCGACACAGTCGGTCCAGGTGGACATGTTAGAGCACTGAGGACCATTCCTATGTATGTCGAAATTGCAGAATCAATTAAGAAGCATGCTCCGAATGCTTGGGTCATTAATTATACGAATCCAATGTCACTTTGTACGCGCACACTTTATGAAGTATTCCCTGATATCAAGGCATTTGGATGTTGTCATGAAGTATTTGAAACACAACATTTGCTTGGAGAAGTCGTGAAAGAGTATTTTAACGAAGAAGTTGAGAAACGCTCAGACATTAAAGTCAATGTACTAGGAATTAACCATTTTACGTGGATTAATCAAGCAAGCTATAAAAATATCGATCTTATGCCATACTACAAACAATTTGCTGAAAAATATGCTGAAACCGGTTTTGAAAAAGAAGAAGGGAAATGGAAGAACAACGTGTTCTCTTCTTGTCAACGTGTCAAGTTTGATCTATTTAAAAAATATGGGTTAATCGCCGCGGCAGGTGACCGTCACTTAGCTGAATTCATGCCGCCAGTTTATTTGAAAGATCCAAAAACAGTTGCTTCATGGAAATTTCATTTAACAACCGTTGATTTTCGTAAGGAAGACTTAAAGAAGAAGATGAGTGAAAACCAAGCATTGATTGAAGAAACGAAGCAGCTTGAGGTGAAAGCTTCAGGGGAAGAAGGAGTTAAGATTATCCAAGCTCTTCTAGGTTTAGCGGAATTCGTCACAAATGTTAATTTTCCGAATAAGGGCCAAATTGAAGGCTTACCACTAGGATCAATTGTTGAAACAAATGCTGTATTCAGAAGAGACTCTGTACAACCAGTGTTTGCTGGAAAGCTGCCGCTTGATATTCATAACATGGTTCACAGACATGTGCTGAATCAAGAGTCGATCTTGCAAGCAGCGTTAACAAAGGATAAAACTCTTGCTCTTAATACATTCATTAATGAGCCTGTTCTTGCCATTGATCGTACAGAAGCTGAAGCATTATTTGAGGAAATGCTTCAAAATACAAAACACTATTTACCTGGATGGGCTATTTAAACGAATGAATCCCGAATAATGGTTTTACCATTTTCGGGTTTTTCGTTTTTATACTATGTATAGGAAAGTATAAAAATTTTATGGATGGATTTCGCCCTTAGGATTTGGCGACAAGCCAAGTTTTTCTAATCGGAAGTTCTTGATGTGAATCTCACTGTTTTTTAAACAATAAAGTCTGTTTTCTACATGTTTTTCGGGACGTATCCATTTTAAAATAAAAAGGATTATTAATTTAGGGTGACTCAAAATGTAAGGGGTTACAATTTTGGGGAGGTGTAAAGAAATTTTCGAAGACGTTGATGCGGCAGATAGAAAGTGATATAAGGGGATTTAAAAAATGGGAGGTAATGTTTTGTGGGGAAAAGTTTGACCAAAAGATTTTCTGTGTTAACAAGTACGGTTATGTTAACTTCTATGTTTAGCGGACTGGCACCGATAGCTACTCCTTCGGTTACAGCTGCAGAAGAAGTAAAGAACTTAAAATTTGATTTTGGATCTGCTACAAGTCCTGTTGCTGAGGGATATAACCAAGTAGCGAATACATTGGTTTATACACCTGAAAAGGGGTATGGATTCAGCTCAGCAGTTGATTTTCGCGATCGAGGGGAACCTGATGCTTTATTAAGAGATTTTGCTCTTGCAAGCGGAAAGGAATTTAAGGTTGATGTTCCAAATGGGGAATATACAGTCAGGATCAAAACCGGTGATCATATTGCTTCAAATCGTACTAGCTTCTCGGTTGAAGGGAAATCATATGGTTCCATTTCATCTAGTGCTGCTAAGTATGAGGAGCTTCAAGCAAATACTGAAGTTACAGACGGACAACTAAATATCGCCGTTGGAGATAATGGTAGGATTAATTCACTAGAAATTATCCCTATGATCACTCCAGATGGCTTAGAAGTAGCTGATAAGAAGCTAGGTGCTGAATCAAGTGTATCATTGAAATGGAACACCGTTGACGGTGCTAAAAGCTACAATATATACCGAAAGCTGGATGGCGAAGAAAATGCAACACAAATTGGAAGTACGGAGAATGGAGAATTTATCGATACAACTGCACAGCTAGGATTTACATACAATTATACGGTTACTCAAATCAATGAAGGTGGTATTGAGTCAACACCAAGTGATGAAGTTACTGTTCATGTATTTGATGAAAAGATACAAGCTCCTATTGAGCCTGCCCAGCCTGCACTTTCAAAAGCTGAAAAGGATTCAATTGAAATCAATTGGAAATCAATAAATGATGCGGTTATGTACTATATCTACCGTTCAAAATCAGAAGGTGGATCATATTCCTTAGTAGGTACGTCTAAAGAGCCAACGTTTATTGATTCTGTCGCTACCACAACAAATTATTATTACAAAATTAATGCAGTAAATTTAGGGGGCTTCTCTGAACTTTCAACCCCACTAAAAACGCCTATTGCCAATACAATGGTTCGCCAAATGGAAGAGTTGGGCCGTGACCTTGTTGCAGTGAAGGTAGAAGAAGGAGTATATGTAAGCTGGCGTTTGCTAGGTACTGATTCTGAAAGTACAGCTTTTAATCTTTATCGTGATGGAAAGAAAGTTAATGATAAACCTATTACGACTAGCACGAATTATGTTGATTCAAAAGGAACAGTTGATTCTGAATACGAAGTTCGTGAAGTAATAAATGGAAAAGAACAGCCAACAGCGGATAAAGCCGAAGTGTTAAGTAATCAATACTTTGATATTCCTCTTCAAAAACCAGAAGGCGGGACAACCCCTGATGGAGTTGATTATACTTATAGCGCAAATGATGCCAGTGTTGGTGACCTTGATGGTGATGGTGAATATGAAATCATTTTAAAATGGGATCCGTCAAATTCAAAGGATAATTCACGTTCTGGCTATACTGGAAACGTATATATTGATGCATATAAATTAGATGGATCTCGTTTATGGAGATTAGATTTAGGAAAAAACATCCGGGCTGGAGCTCATTATACTCAGTTCCTGGTGTATGATTTTGACGGTAATGGCCAATCTGAGGTTGTGATCAAAACAGCTGATGGTACAAAGGATGGACAAGGCACGGTCATCGGAGACGCTAATGCAGATTACCGAAATTCAGGAGGTTATGTTTTAAGTGGTCCAGAATATTTAACTGTATTTGAAGGAGCAACTGGAAAAGCATTAACAACAACTGAATATGATCCACCACGTGGGAATGTAAATGATTGGGGAGACGGATATGGAAACCGAGTTGACCGTTTTCTTGCTGGTGTAGC
>DASQMK010000698.1:0-1892 GCA_035645575.1 Metabacillus sp. | reverse complement strand
TAATAGTTAATATGTAAAGGGGATTACGCTTATGAAAAATATTTTTAATCATTTGCATACAGAGGAAATTTTAAACCGTATAGACAAGTTAAATCCGAATTCACAATCGCAATGGGGAAGAATGGATGTTGCTCAAATGCTAGCTCATTGCTCATCGTTCCAAGATATAGCAATGGGGAATTCTTTTCCCCCGAGAGGTTGGTTAGGGAGGTTAATAGGAAGATTTGTAAAACCAATTTTATACAATGACAAGCCGATACCTCACAATATGTCCACTATTCCGACCATTTTGATAACAGATAAAAAAGAATTTGATACAGAAAGAGCAAAACTGAAACAAAAAATTATTGCATTTCAAAATGATGGACCAGAGAAATGTACAACTCATCCACATCCTTTTTTCGGCAAACTTAGCTCCGAGGAATGGGGGAAAGGAATTTATAAGCACCTTGATCATCATTTAAAGCAGTTTGGAGTTTAGTCATCTAAATCCCAATTTTGTACATCAGAATTTAAATGGTACTGCTCCACTGTAAAATAGTGCACAACGAAAAAAGAGATTACAACCTTGCTATTACACTAACCTGCTCCGTTAGCTCAATAAGAAAAAAGCGATTATTCTTCTTGAACAATCGCACCCTACTAAAGAAAAGCGCACGATTGTTGAATAAATAAGTAATAGTTTTCTTAATCATCTTTTAAGTTTTTAAATTTTAATAGATGAATGATTTCTTCTTTTTTTAACTTATTTTCGGAAAATAAAAAACATAACCTCTTCCGATGTTAGTAAATTATTAAATGACTTATAAAAACGAACAAACTTTTCTTGAAGAAAATAAAACAATAGACTCTCACTATTTAATTGATGAACATTCCTGGCACACGAAAAAAGCACGAAGCTTCATGTACGCGCTTTTTAAATAGCGAATGCGTGATTGCCGACTGTCTTAATAACTTCACGAGTTAAAATCCAATCACTTGTTGCCGTTTCAGGGTTATAAAAGTAGAGTAACTCATCGTCATTTCCTTGATCCGCCAAAGCTTCCTGAACAGCTTTAATTGCTTCCTTATCAGCAGGTTCATTAATTGAACCATTTAGAACAGGTTCAAATGCATTCTTTTCATAAATAACTTCCTCTATTGTATCAGGAAATTGTTTGTGTTCAACACGATTCAACACAACTGTTGCAACTGCTACTTTACCAACATACGGCTCACCTTTTGCTTCTGCGTGGACAAGACGAGCAAGCAAATTCTTTTCTTCGTTCGAGACTGTTAGAGAATTATCTTTTTTTTCGATCAAGGTCATTGGAGAATTGACTTTTTCTTCTTCATTAAAAAAACGTAAGTCTATTAATTCAGCTTCATTCTTGTCGAGACCATATTTTTTGCATAATAATTTTAAAGTGTCACTAGTCTGAATAGAATCTTCTGATTCAGCATTTATTTGAGTTGTAGGAAAGAAAGTATAAGAACCAATTACTAGTGTAATTGTGATCACTAGGGTAATTAATTTTTTCATTTTGTAAACCTCCTGTTTGTTTTTTAGAATAAAAACAGGCCCATCTACAAGGCTAACAGGTTTACAAGGGTGTCACATTAGTGAATTATTGGCAGATTTACCATTAGTGTAAAGTGATGAGCAATTGGGTAAAGTTATTTTTGCAATTTGTATTTTAGGATTGTTCTTAATAGGCTGTTCAAACATATCTCAACCAAAACAACTCAATGATATAAAGTATGAGAATAGGGATACGTTTGACGAAATACAAAAAGGAATACCCTAATGCAATTCATCAGTTAATAGAAACTGAAGATGGTTATAAAGATCTTGAAGCAGAAAAAGAGATTAAGTTTATACATGATTTAGGAAATTTGAATGAAAACACAAT
>DASQMK010000697.1:0-3776 GCA_035645575.1 Metabacillus sp. | reverse complement strand
GATCATTCACTTTAAATTTCTCTACCTGCTCGCCTACTTCTACAATCTCTCCTACTATTTCGTGACCAATTACTCTTGGATAAGTTGCTACCGGAGAAGTTCCATGATAAATATGAATATCAGACCCGCAGATGCCCGCAGCTTTTACTTTTATTTTCACATCATCTGGTTTAAATAGTTGTGGTTCACTTATTTCCTTAATTTCTAATTTTCCAGGTTCAGTTACATAAATCGCCTTCATATAGATGCTCCTTCGAAAAAATTATTAAACGGAAAGTTGTCTGTATTTCAAACCCACGCACTTCTCTTCTATAGAGACATAACCTCTTCCCAAACCCCATCATCAACTGGTATTCCTTCTTCTAAATTTTGTCGACGATTTTTAAGCGAATTTTCTCCTGGATAAAAGACTTGACCATCTTCTGTTGCTGGTTCAGATGTTTTTACATATTCAACTATTCCATCAGCAATTTTTTCCGAATAATCTTCTCCGCTAACTTGAGAAGGATCCATTGCAATAAAAATTTGTGAACATCCTCCACAGCTTCCTTCTTGTACTTTGTCGATTTCATTTGTTGAAAGTCCACCAGACATAATAGCAGCGAATGCGTCCAATAAAATAGCAAAGCCAGAACCTTTCCAATACCCAGTAGGTAAAATGCGCATTGTTTGCTCAATTGGACCGGGCTCTCGGGTTAATTCCCCTTTTTCATCAAATCCTCCTGGAAAAGGCAACACTTCATTTTTCAACCTTGTAGTTTGTAGTTTTCCGTAGGAGTACTGAGACATCGCCATATCCAAAATAATAGGACCTTTCTTTCTTGGAACAGCCATAACAAATGGATTGTTACCTATTCTTGTATCTTTCGCTCCCCAAGCTGGCATACAAGATTCTGTATTTGTCCAACAGATGCCGACAAGACCTTCATCAGCAGCTTTCAATCCATAAGTCCCTCCTCGCATCCAATGTGTTGTGTTTCTTAACGTTACTATACCAACACCATGTACTTTAGCTATCTCCACTGCCTTTTCCATCGCAAACAGTGCATTTAATATACCTGGCCCTCTATTCCCATCATATATTTCAATCGCTCCTAAGCTTTTAACCATCGTCGGCTCAGCATCAACATCTACCCAACCCTTTTTTACATATTCTACAAAACGTGGAACACGATTTAGTCCATGAGAATATACTCCATCACAACTAGTCTCTGTATGTATTTGTGCACAAATATCTGCCTTTTTCTCACTCATTCCTACAGATATAAACGCCCTTTTAATTTCATTTTTCATTGTTTCAAAGGCTATTCTTGTCACTATTATTACATCCCTTCGTTATTAGTTACTATCTATGAGTTGCATCATTGCCTATTTTTTTTGTAAATCATTAAAACTACTTAACTAACGTTTCCTTTTGTCTCTGCATAGGTTCAAAACTAAGATCGTTTGATTATTTACTATCTATTTTTAATCTCGCTTGTTTGACTTTATCAACAAATTGAATAGCTGTTTCTTTAATAAGCCCGACGTCAGATCTATTGATTGCCTCTTTATTTATTAAGCTTCCTCCGGCACCAACTGCCTCAACTCCTGCTTCAATGAAAGATCCTACATTATCTAAGCTTATTCCACCTGTAGGAATAATTGGTATCTGCGGAAAAGGCCCTTTCACATCTTTTATAAATTGAATCCCTAGTACTGATGCAGGGAAAATTTTCACCATGTCTGCACCACATTCAATTGCATTCATCATCTCTGTTGGTGTCATAACTCCAGGTACTACAACTTTTCCGTAGCGTAAAGCTGTTTTCACAACTTCTGGATTAAAATTAGGACTTAGTAAAAAGTCAGCACCCTTGCTAATGGCAAGTTGGGCTGAAGTGCTGTCAAGAACAGTACCCGCTCCAATTACCACTTGGTCGCTATATTTGTTTGATAAATACTCAATTACCGAAAAGGCATTTTTACTTTTAACTGTAATTTCTAATGCCCTAATGCCACTTTAAATAATAGCGTCAGCTAAATCCGAAACTTTGTCCTCAGGAATGCTTCGAATAACAGCGATGATTCCATCCTCTTGAATTTTCTATAGTGTATCTATTTTTTCAATCATTCCGGTCAGACTCCTTTAATTTAACGTAATATCTCTTCTTGCCCTTTTGATTCAATTTGTGACCAATGAGGATACCCTTCTGCATCACCAGGAATAGTTAACGCAAAAGCTGCAACTTTATTTGCTAAACCAACGGATTCTCTCAATGACCATTGACGAATCATACCCGAAAGGAAACCAGCAGCAAAACCATCCCCTGCTCCGATTGGATCGACTACGTTATTGACTACTTGACCATTTACATATCCGTTTTCAGATTTCGTAGCAAAATATGCACCCTTTTTCCCCAACTTAATCACAACGGTTTTTGTATTCCCCTGGAGAAGATCATTTGAAATTTTCTCCGGAGAATGCTGGCCGGTTAGGATTGTCCCTTCTTCAATACCCGGTAACACGATGTCGCATAAATACGCGATATCTTTTATAACCCGACCTGCCTCCTCTTTTGACCAAAGCTTCAGACGTATATTAGGATCGAAAACAACCTTTATATTGTTTTTTCTTGCAATTTCAATTGCGCGATAAATTGTTTCTCTACAAGAATCACTTAATGCTGGTGTAATCCCAGTTATGTGTAAAAACTTCGCTTTTGTTATATAGTCTTCATTAAGATCCTCGGCCTTCATATGACTTGCTGCAGAATCTTTTCTATAATAATAGACTTTAGGTTCCTCTCTCCATTTTTCCGTTCCTTAAAGAAAACGGCAGTTTGATAGTTTTTATCAAACAAGACATTTGTCGTGTCTACCCCTTCCCCTCTAATAAAGTTTCGTATATATAAGCCAAAATCATCATTTCCAAGTCTACTTATCCAGCCTACTTCATGACCTAATCTGGAAAGAGCAATTGCAACATTGGACTCAGCCCCACCTATTGTTTTATTAAACTTTCCAGCATAACAAAAATTGATTCTCCTATAGTTACTACATCCATCTTACATCCTCCTTTCTAACATAAATTGAACTTCTTAATATCCATTAGGAAAAAAAGATAAGTATTCCACTTATCTTTTGTCATATTTAAACACCTGAATATGCCATAAATCCACCGTCAACAGGTACGGTTATACCTGTTACAAATCCTGACATATTTTCGTCTACTAACCACAACAATGTCCCAAGCAAATCTTCTGGTTTACCAAAACGTTTCATTGGAGTGTGGGTAATAATCTTATTAGATCTTTCTGTTAAAGACCCATCTTCATTTTTTAATAGTTTTCTATTTTGTTCAGTTAAGAAAAAACCTGGTGCAATAGCGTTAATCCGAACACCTGCTTCAGCAAAATGAACCGCTAGCCATTGCGTAAGGTTTTCAATCCCAGCTTTTGCAGCGCTATAGGCTGGAACCTTGGTCATAGGAGATGGTGCACTCATAGACGACATATTGATAATAACTGATCCTTTTCGGTTTACCATATCCTTGGCAAAGATTTGAGTGGGTATAAGTGTGCCTAAAATATTCAAATCAAAAACAAAACCGAAACCATCACTCGTTAAATCAAAAAAGGTTTGAATATTATTTTCTTCCAGATCCCTTAATTGAAATGTTTCTTTCGTTGTAATTCCTTGTGGATGATTCCCGCCAGCACCATTTATTAAAATATCACAAATCCCTAATTTTTCCGTTACTACTTCCTTCGCTAGTTTCACATTTTCCTGATCCA
>DASQMK010000696.1:0-7826 GCA_035645575.1 Metabacillus sp. | reverse complement strand
TATCAGGAGAAAAATACACTTCAAAATCAGGGTTTTTATGCACAATCCTTGCATCTAAATTTGCTTCTCTCATTTTTGCATTAACGTGTTCATCATGAATTAATATAGTAAATAATTCTTCGAAAACAGCTACAGCAGTCTCTCTTGAAGTATAAATCAATTTTTATTCCTCCTTTGGTATATTTGAACTTGTGTAGGCCTAGCACAAAATTCCTATTTCATTAAACAATCGGACGGAAAAAATGTCAACTAATGTAAGTTCATGAAATTTTTAACATTGATGTAGATCTGAAATGAAACTTTTACAATTTTTTTACAATTAAGTATGAGCATCAAATATATGTACTGACATAGATGACTTTTAGTCATTTCGTACCATATACAAAACCACCTAATGACCTATAATTAACATTTCAACTACGATACATATTTGTAATGTAATTGTAATATTATCCATTCATTGTATACGCTTTCTTACGATAGAGGGTCAAGGGGAGGGTCAAGGGGACAGGTTCCTTGTCCCAGCATAAAGGGATGTTTAAGTGGGAGTAAAGATTTATACAATTGACCACTTTGAAAAGGATTTGCCATTCTATTTTTGAGAAAGGATGAAACACTTTAGGTAATATGTGAGAAGAGAGCTGCCAAAGTGTTGGAGGCAAGTTCACTTCTTGAGGCTGATTTTGATAGTAAAGGTCATGTTTTGTTTTATCGAGTTCTAGAAGATGAAACCGAAATAGTTAGAAATAATGTACGTAAGTTGTTAGAGATGATTGTGCGGAAGAAATGAGGTTGGATGCCTGATACCTGCAAGGGCTTCTTCAAAGGTGAAGGGTTGTCTAATATAGGACAACTTTTTTTATTTGAGACAAGGCAAGATAATCGGTAAAACTGAACGGCATTAGTTCTATAATTCATAGAGCTAATGCTGTTTAGTTTATTACTATATTGTCTGGAAGCTTTCAGAACTGTCGGATACTGCTATTTTTGCTGAGTGGACCTAGGAACCTGTCCCTCCGTCCCTTTTACATTTCCATCTCTACTGCTTTGTCTATAACATCTTGAGGGACTTTCACTTCATTGATTTTATTATATTCGCTATATGTACCTTCCATGTTTTGCTTTAAGTGAATGGTTTCACCTTCTGCAGAGATTTCCATGTCCATAACTGTTTTTATGTTGGTTGGATAAAAAGTCTCTTTGTTAATGATTATTTCATAATTTATCTGATTTATTTTCATATTATTAAACACTTCTCCGTCAGCGTATAAATCTTGCGGGAGTGTTTCTTTGACAGTTTCTTAGTTGTTTCCATATAAAACCTTATTTGGAAACAAAAAAACAACCTTATATCTCTATTAACGACATAAGGTTGTTATTATTTAGATTTATTCTCATAAATTGCAAACAGATTTTCTTCCAACTGAATGATACTCTACCTTGTACTTTGCGGCTTCTTCTAATTCATAACAATTTCGCCCATCAAATATAATCGGCTGCTCTAGCCAGTTCACATAATCATCAAAATTAACTCGTTTAATTTCTTCCCACTCTGTTACGATAAAAACTATATCAGCCATTTTTATTGCTTCTTCCACTGAGTTAGTATAAATCGTTTCCTTAGGGAGAATTTTTTTTGCGTTCTCTATTGCAATTGGATCATAACCAACTACTTTTGCTCCCTCTTTAATTAGTTCATGACTAAGTGTGATGGATGCGGCCTCACGCATATCATCTGTGTTTGGTTTAAAGGCAAGACCTAATAAAGCAACGTTTTTTCCTTCTAATGAACCGAAACGTTCCTTTGCTTTCTTAAGAAGCAATCGCTGTTGTTCATTGTTTACTTGGATTACAGATTTCAGTAAATTAAATTCATGTTCAACAAAGCTGGCAATTTGGACAAGAGCATTTGTATCCTTTGGAAAACATGAGCCTCCATACCCTATTCCTGCTTGCAAGAATTTATCCCCAATCCGATCGTCCATTCCCATACCTTTTGCAACATCAGTTACATTTGCCCCTAGTTTTTCACATAGATTGGAAATTTCATTGATGAAGCTGATCTTTGTTGCTAAAAATGCATTTGAGGCGTATTTGATCATTTCAGCACTACGAATATCTGTTTTGTAGATAGGAATCCCAAATGGCTTGTTTACTTCTTCAATAATGGCTGCCGCTTCCTGAGAGTCTGCTCCAATAACAATTCGATCTCCATTGAATGTATCAGATACAGCAGAGCCTTCACGTAGGAATTCAGGATTTGACACTACTTCAACATTTACATTCTTCACTAGGTTACCTAGAATGATCTGTTTAACCTTTTCATTTGTCCCTACAGGAACTGTACTCTTTGTTACCACAACAGCATGATCTTGCAGGTTTTGCGCAATATCCTTTGCCACCTGCTCAATAAAGCGAAGATCTGCTGTTCCATCTTCTTTTTGTGGTGTTCCAACGGCAATGTAAATAACCTGCGCATTATGAAAAGCATCTGCATGCTTCGTTGTGAAGTCTAAGCGGCCTGCTCCATAGTTTTTCACCATAAGTTCTTCTAAACCAGGCTCAAAAATCGGTGAGATGCCTTTTTTCATTCGTTCTACTTTTTTTTCATCAATATCTACACATGTGACATGATGGCCGATATCGGACAGGCACACACCGGTGACAAGACCAACATAGCCTGTTCCTACAACCGCAATTTGCATATTATTGACCTCCATTATCCTTGCTGACTACTTCTTTTAAATAGTGATAGACTTGATCCTTTAGATCATCTCGTTGTAAAGCGAAATCTACAGATGCTTTAATAAATCCAAATTTGTCTCCTACATCGTAGCGAACACCATTAAACGGATAGGCAACAACCGATTGGACGTCGTTTAAGATCTTCAATGCATCAGTTAATTGGATTTCCCCCCCGGCACCGGCTGGTAAATCTTCCAAGATACTAAAGATATCTGGTGTTAGGATATAACGACCCATGATAGCATAATTTGAAGGCGCATTTTTAATATCTGGCTTTTCAACTAGTGATTCTACTGTAATGACTCCTGGCTTTTTTTGTTCCTCCATAGGGGCAATAATTCCATATTTCGAAACATCCTCATCTGGTACTGGCTGGACACCAACAACCGAGCATTCATATTTCTCATACATATCGATCAGTTGTTTTGTACAAGGAACGTCTGATTTAACAATGTCATCGCCTAATAACACAGCAAAAGGTTCGTTTCCAATAAAGCGACTCGCACAATTAATGGCATGACCTAGTCCCTTTGGCTCCTTTTGACGGATATAGTGGATATTAGCCAAATTAGAGATTTCCTGTACTTCAGCAAGAACCTTATCCTTGCCTTTTTTAGCTAGTGTTTCCTCAAGTTCGTAAGATTTATCAAAATGATCCTCAATTGCTCGTTTTCCACGCCCACTAACAATCATAATATCCTCAATGCCTGATGCGACAGCTTCTTCAATAATATACTGAATCGTTGGCTTATCAACAATTGGTAGCATTTCCTTAGGCTGTGCCTTTGTTGCTGGTAAAAATCTCGTGCCTAACCCTGCTGCAGGGATAATCGCCTTACGTACTTTCATGGTATTTCCTCCCCTATTTCAAATATGTTTTCTTTACTGCATTCCATGCATAACCAGTGAAGCTAAATACAGATCGTATGAGACCAAGCTTTTCTACGTCTCGGTACACTTTCCACGTTTGCTTGGCTGCTTTCACTTTGTTACTAGAAATCGAGCCAGGTACCAAGCGATAATAAGCTAATACTTCTTGGATGCCGTGCGCCTTGATGCCTCTTTTTAATATTGATAACCACAGTGCGAAGTCTTGTCTAGTTCGTATATTAGGCATCTCTATAGGTCCTGTTTTTTCAATATTTACAACCGCAGTAAGACATCCAATAATCGTATTGCTAAGTAATCCGTTATAGTCAATCTCGTTAGGAATATCAATTACACGATCAAGCTTGTTCCCATCAACATCCATTAACTGATACTTTGAATATGAAAAGGCATAATCATTTTCTTCCATAAAGGCTATTTGCTTTTCTAATTTGGTAGGAACCCATAGATCGTCGCTATCTAAAAACGCCACGTACTTTCCTTTTGCTGCTTTTATAGCTGTGTTACGAGCAACAGCAGCCCCACTGTTCTCTGATAGTTCGATTAATTTAATTCGCGCATCTTTCTCTGTGTACTCTCTAATAACATTCCTTGATTCATCCTTTGAGCAATCATCAACAATGAGCATCTCCCATTGCTGATAAGTTTGAGATAGAACGGACTCAATCGTATCTGGTATAAACTTTGTACTATTATAAGAAGGTGTGATGATTGATACTAAAGGCTTGTCCAAGCTTTTCCCTTCCTTCTATAAGAATTTCTTTTTGTAGAGGGAAACCATATAAGCTGCGTTTTCCTCCCACCTGTAATGCTTCGAAACATGTTCACGGCCAAGCTTCCCCATCTTCTTCCCTTCTTCAGGGTTTTGAATAAAGTAGAGCATTTTGTCAGCAATCGCCTGAGCATCCTTTGTAGGGATGACAAAGCCTGTTTCCTTGTCTAGAACAACCTCAGGCAACCCACCTACATTCGCAACAACAACTGGCACCTCACAAGCTTGTGCCTCTACAGCCGCAACACCGAAACTTTCACTATCTAATGTGGATGGGACAAAAAACACATCAAATTCATTGATCATTTTTGGTACTTGATTATGTGGGATTTTCCCTGTGAAAGTAGTTTGATCTGAAATAGTAAGCTCTTGAGATAATTTTTTGTAATCCTCAAGCAATGGACCTCCACCAACAATCGTCAGATGTGTCTTTTTATAGGTTTGCTCATCTACTTGGTCTTTAAAAAGAGCATATCCTTGTAAAAGGTAGCGAATGCCATATTTTTCTGCCATTGTTTTAACAATCCCAAAGTTCGTTCGACCCGTTTCATTTCGCGCATCATCTGGCTTGAAGACATCTAGATTTACACCAAATGGTGTGACTTCAATGTCTTTGTTTGTATACTTTGCTGTTTCGACCTTCATGATTTCACTTGTTGATCCAATCATATCCGCACATTTTAGTGCATACTTTACCATATAAGTATTGATTGCACCTTCTTTTGGAAAATCAAAAATATCCATTCCCCAGACAGAAATAACATATGGGTGGTAGTTTGCCAGAGCTCCTATTACACCGTAACTGGAGACATAATGTGCATGAAGGATATCAGGCTTTTCTTCTTTTAATATCTTCTTTAGAGAATTGACTGTTAAGAAGTAGGTTAACTTGTTACCCCCCACATTCAAATAATATGTTTTGACATTTTTCCAATGTGAACGATCCTGATCGTCCTTATGACTGTCAAAACTAATATTAATAATTTCAAAGCCTTGCTTATCGTAGTAATCCAAAAATTTCTTTGTATGAACATTACTTGCTGGACCTAAAACGGCAATCTTCACCTATTAGCCCCTCCCTTTTTTGTACGTAACATATCATCAGCGACTTTTCTTACTCTTGCGTACCAACTATGGTTTTCCCAAGCTTTTATCTCAATCGCTTGCTTTGTTTCATAGTAATGATCAGGCTGAAGAAGTTCAAGAATCGCCTTTCCATAATCAATAGGATCGACATTTGATACAATACCGAAGCCTTCTTCCTTCAATAAGCGTGCTTGGGCATCACAGTCTGTGGCCACAACAGGTAATCCATAAGAAAGATATTCAAATAACTTCACCGGTACAGCAAAGTCATGATAAGCATTTTTTTCCCTTGGGATTAAGGCTATATGTGAACGTTCATATACTTGTACCAACTCATCTCCAGATAAATGACTTACAGTTAACCAATTGTACTGTTCGTACTTTTGCATTTCTTCATATTTATTATACTCATTTTCACGACAGACTAACTCAAGATTAATTCTATGTTCATTTTCATTTAATACTTTAAATGCTTCTAATAGCATAAGCATTCCCACTTGGTCGCTAATACCTCCAACGAAAACAGCTTGAAAAGGCTTCTCTAGCTTAATATTTGTACTAGTTGATCTGTCTACTTTTTCCATACCAGGAGGAAGCTCGCACACTTCGCCCTCCCAACCTACATACTTATTCATTTCCAGAGATGGAAGATAGAGCAAATCCACATATTTTTGGTAGGTTTTTAACTCTTTTTTATATACTTGTCTCATTAAATAACGTAAAAACTTAATACCCTTAGGCGGAACATACATGTCATCAAATTGCCAGTAGACATCCCTGTAAAATAAACTAATTGGAATATTATGTTGTTTTAAAACACCCCAAAACCTACTGTCAAGCTTCACATTTTTGGGCTTTCGATCAGGATCTGTGAACCAATATGGCATTGTACTATTTTCCATATAACAAAAAAGCGCTTTGTCATATTCACCACGAGCTTTATATTGGTCAATTTTAATTTGCCTTTCACTTGTAGTTCCTGATATAAGCACAAGTTCAAGATTTTCTTCTTTACAATATTTCTTAAATGCCTCAACAATTCTCTTCGGTCTTACACCTGAACCACTTTTAGGATTTTCTTGTAACTCATATGGAAAATACACGATGATGTGCTTCATACTCTTCCCTCTATTCACTAAAATTCATCTACGAAAAAAACTCCCGCCACTCCTACCTTGTGGATAGGTTCAGTTAAGACGGGAGATATATTTTTACTTATAAAAATTCAATGTATTTTGAAGCCCTGCAAAAAGTGATGTACTCGGATTCCAGTCCAACTGCTCTTTCGTCACTTTGTTACAAAGGACACTTTTACGGATATCTCCGCTACGTTCTTCTTCATAAATTACAGTTAACTTTGTACCAGCTGCTTTTTGCATTTCTTCAAAAAGATTATTCACTGTAATTTCTTCTCCAGAAGAGACGTTTAATATTTGATTATGTCCTTTAGTTAATGCTTTGACATTGGCATCAGCTACATCTTCTACATAGATAAAATCTCTTGTTTGTTCCCCATCTCCATAAATCGTTGGAGAGTTCCCTTTAGCTAACGCATCGGAAAATATTGCAATGACGCCACCTTCACCATTTGCATCTTGGCGAGGTCCATAAACATTTGCATAACGTAAAATTGTATAATTAATGCCAAATGTTTCATTAGCCATTTTTAAATAATATTCAACAGAAAGCTTCGACACTCCATAAGGAGATAATGGATTAGTAGGGTGATCTAATCCCACCGGAAGTGAAACCGGATTTCCATAAACAGCTGCAGATGATGCAAAGATTATTTTTTTTACGTTATATTTTTTTGCTAAATCAATTATTTTTAGTGATCCATGTATATTTACTGATTCATCGTACAACATATCATTTATTGAATGAGCAACACTTACTTGTGCAGCTTGATGAATGATTGCTTCAGGTTGAAAATCTTGTATCACTTTTTCCATCAATTCACTATTGATGTCACAATCCATAATTGGCACCTTTGGATTTACATTTTTTATATTTCCTGTCACAAGATTATCAACCACGTAAACATCATGTTTTTCATGAATTAACTTATCGACAATGTGTGAACCAATAAATCCACAACCGCCAGTTACCAGAACCTTCATTCTAGAGATTTCCTCCCCAAAGCTACCTAGCACCTTCACCAGTAAAGATAACTCTTATTGTCTTAATTGCTGTGTTCAAATCTAATAGCAAGCCCATGTTTTTTATATAAATTAAATCATATTCTAATTTCTCTTTTGGCGAGATGTCATACCCACCGTTTACCTGTGCCCACCCAGTTAAACCTGGTTTTACTAATAAACGCATTTTAAACCCT
>DASQMK010000695.1:0-5025 GCA_035645575.1 Metabacillus sp. | reverse complement strand
GTATTTATCCGCAAACTCTTCTGCATCAAACAAAAGCTCTTCAATCTCTGGAAGTTGGCTTGTGATAATTTCATCCCATTCACTTCTCCATTGTTCAAACAATTCTTCTGCTTGTCCAGTCATTTTTAATTCTTTCACTTTTGATAATTCATCAATAATGGAACGATTCATTACTTCAATCTTTCGTGCCTCTAATCGATCAACCTCTTTGTAGATCTTTCTTCTAAACATGTATCCAGCACCAGATAAAATACATATCAGAAGGACTAGTCCAATTAAAACCTCCATAGTTAGCCCCCTCGTTACTACACAAAATCCTTGAGTTAAGGAGAAAATATTCTCCAATGATGCTTAAGAAACATCAATTTTATATTTTAATGTATTATGATTTTAGTTTGAAAATTTCACACGATAACAAAGCCTTTATCCTTTTTATTATCGTCTTATAATCAAGACTTTCCTAATGTTATTTTCAATGTATTTATGATACCATGTAAACGACATTTTTTGACCAGAAATTTTAATTTTTTTACAATATTTGTCCAAGTCAATAAAATGACAATCAAGAACCTAGCAAAAGGGATCGAATACAGATTCTAAAGATTAGGAGGATACTATGTATACTAAAAAGGACGGACACGTTCATACACCTTTTTGTCCACATGGAACAAAAGATACACTTGATATGTATATTGAACAAGCGATTAAAGAGAGATTTACAGATTTGACTTTTACGGAACACGCTCCGCTTCCAACAGGATTCATTGATCCAACACCAATGAAAGACAGCGCAATGGAATACAAACAAATGGAAGATTATATTGAAAGTATTCAAAGGAGAAAAGAAAAGTATAAAAACGATATTCGTATCCATATTGGGTTAGAAGTGGACTATATTAGAGACTACGAACACGAAACAACAGATTTCCTAAACAAATATGGCGAATTTCTAGATGATAGTATTTTATCCGTCCATTTTTTAAAGATTAACGATCAATATTATTGCATGGATTATGATGAAAAGACATTTGCTTTAATGATTCATGAAGCAGGTACCCTATATAACCTTCATGAAATCTATTATAATGAAGTCTTACAATCTATTCATAGTCGATTAGGGAAATATAAGCCTAATCGAATTGGTCATATTACATTGGTGAATAAATTTCAAAAACTGCACCCAATAACTTTTTCGAATCTAAACATGATTGAGAAGATTCTAGCATCCATTAAGGAGCAAAACATGGAACTAGATTATAATGTTGCTGGATTAAGGAAAGAGTATTGTGGAGAAACCTATCCAAATCCGGATATCATAAAATTAGCCCAAAAACAAAAAATCCCTCTCATCTATGGATCTGATGCCCATAGTGCTAGGGATGTTGGAAAGAACTATACACATTATGATCTTTTAACGAATCGCTAATAAACGACTTTCTTTTGAAGTAGGCTCTGTTAACAAGGAATTAAGCCAAATTTTTAATTCTTTGTAATACTGATGGACGAAATACGCTTCATGTGGTTGAATATGAAGAACCTCACTCATGTATTGGGGTTGTAAATACGGAGTATGCAAAAGACTTCTTAGCTGAATAATCATATGTGGGACAAAACCTTTTCGAAACTGTCCTTCCTCGATCCCTTGTTCTAATAATGATTTAATGTAATATTTTTCTTTTGTTAAATAAGTTGTCATGACTTCACGGATTAGAACGGAGTCCACCGTTACTTCTCGATAGACTAATCTTGAAAGTTGGCGATTTTCGTGCTGATAGTAGAGCAAATCAAGAATCATTTTACTTAACACTGCGTGGGCATGGCTAAACTGAATTTGGGTGTAGTTTTCTTCAATCACTTTTAAGTATCCTTCATAGTAATGGGACACTAAGTATTCTAGTAAACCACCCTTGCCTTTGAAATAATAGGAAATATGAGCAACATTAACATTTGCTCTTGCAGCAATTTCCCTAACAGAAGTGCCAGTAAATCCCTTCGAGTTAAAAAGGTAGATGGCTGCATTTATTATTTTTTGTTTAGTATCTCTTGTATTTTCTTGAATCACATTTCACACCCCCTATACCTTATGTTACAAATTCAATTTATAGGGGAATTACTCCTTCATGTTTTTCTCGACAAAGTTTTATGTACATTAAAAAAATGATCAAAAGGTGGTTAAAAAAGATGTTTCATGTCGAAAAATACCAAGGCAATAAGCCTGAACAATATTCTTTAGTTATTAAACAATTAAAGGCACTGGTAGAAGGTGAAAAAGATTTAATTGCAAACCTATCTAATGCCTCAGCTCTATTAAATCAATTTTTAGATGATATCAACTGGGTAGGATTCTATCTGATGAAAGAAGATCAGCTTGTTTTAGGACCTTTTCAAGGTCTTCCTGCATGTGTACGAATCCCTTTAGGAAGAGGAGTGTGTGGTACTGCTGCTGCAACAAAAGAAACATTAAGAGTTGCAGACGTTCACCAATTTCCAGGGCATATTGCATGTGATGCTGCTTCTAATTCGGAAGTTGTTGTTCCACTTGTAACCAAAGGTAAAGTTATTGGTGTCCTTGATATCGATAGTCCTTCAAAAGATCGATTCAGTGAACAGGATCAAGCTTTTTTAGAAGAGTTTGTTGATGTTTTAGTAGAGCTATTATAAAGTGAAACTTCCATCATTGGGGATTTTCTTCATCCCCCAATGATGGTTAGTTGAACCAATCGGACCTCTACGGGCAGTTATCCCCCACCTCCCCTCATTTTAAACTCTGAAGCATGAGGTGGGAGTCTTACTGCCCGTTAAGAGTGGGATAAAGAAATAAAGTGTAAAAAGGTGAGCTACTTTTAGCTCACCTGAACAATGACTTGATTTTTCCCTAAATTCTTTGCACTATATAAAGCCTTATCTGCTCGGCTAAACAACTGATCATAATTTTTTCCATTTTCAGCCTTCCAAGTTGATACACCACAGGAGATTGTTACAGTCGGTGAAGTGTTTTCCTTTACTTTTTTCACAATTCTCTCTGCAATAGCTGTACCAATTTCAAGTTCTACATGAGGTAAATAGATCGCCAATTCCTCTCCACCCCATCTTGCTCCAATATCATGATCCCTAATATTATTTTTCATTATTTTCGCAACCTGAATGAGGACTTCATCACCCACTTGGTGTCCATAAGTATCATTTACGGCCTTAAAATTATCAATATCAATTAATATAAATGTACCTTGCCGATCGATCTTCATCGAGTTTTCAATACAAGAATTCATATAATTACGAGAATATAATTGTGTTAATTGATCAGTCTTAACTAACGTCTCAAGCTCTTCTCTTAATAAAGAATTTGATAAAGCTAGTGTGGAATGGTGTATGAGTGATTGAAGTAATTTAAACATATCAAAAGAGAAATGATATGGATTTTTATGTAGAACAAGTGCACATCCTTTAAGAGTATCACTCTGAACCATAGGAACTGCCATTACGGAACAATATGGCATATTAGGCAGATATGATGTGATATCTCCTAAAAACAATCCCTCTAAATCTTTTTCAAGCTTCTCTTGAATATAGTTAATATAAACTTTCACTTCTTCTGATTCAAAATAACTTGTGCTTCCTGGGAAAATTTGAATGTCTTTATTATGATTTTTATAAAAGAAGCCTACCTCATCTGCTTCGAAAGATTCTAAGATACGCTTAGACATATAATTCATCGTATCAATTAATCTAAGATTTTTGTTTAACCTGTGCGAGGTTTCATTAATTAATTGCAAATCCTTAATTAATCTTTTTGATTGATCGTAAAGCTGAGCATTTTCCATCGCAGTTCCTGCAGCATTCGTTAACATCGTAATAAAATTCCGATCTTGGTCATTTATTGTTATCGAATGATGTGAAACTACCTGCAAGACACCGTATACACCTTGTTTTCCTTTTAAAGGTGAATAAAGGGCTGTGCTTTTCTTTTGTTCATGGCTAGTAAACTGAGATTTTCCCGTAACAAAAGCTTCCATAGCCATTTCATCATCATCATGATCATCATAGCCTAGATTTTTTATTGGTAAATGGTTTTTGTTTTCATTATCATGTGATAGAAACAAATAGAACGTAAAGTCTGCATACATGTTTTGCAATGTTTCTATTAATGCTACTAAAACATCATCCTTATTCATTAAAGAGTGGAACTGCTCTGTTAGCAAATATAACTTTTCATTTTTTTGTTCCTTCACCTTTAATTGAAGAATATCTATACAATAGCTATAAAAATTTGAACATACTTTTGCAACTTCATGTAAGTCAACAGAAAGGTCTGCCTCATCAAACTCCTTTAACTCGATAACACCTCTTAAAAGATCGTTACTAAAAATAGGGAGTAACACGTCCTTATGATTCCAAAAAGCTTGTCCTGCCTTAAAATTGTATAGGTTCAGTTGAAATGGGAATGATTTCATATGTGGAGACAATGGATTACTTTGATTGTAAGGATAAAAAGCAACATGGCAAGTAGCAAGCTCTCTTTGTAAAATGTTAGCAAGCTCATTATTTATATCAGGAACTGAACAATTATCTTTACAACTATTTATAAAATCAAAAAAAGCACCTTTAATTGCTTTTAGTTGAACCTGATTATTCATAAAATCACCCATACCATAAAATTACAAAATTTGATAATTCATTATATCATAAAACTAACCATTATATAGCAGTGGAAAAGTTTTTATTTACAAGGCAAAATAACATTAATCTTATTTTTTTATGTAAAGCTTCTTGACTTTATACATACAAAAACATATAATGTTCGTTGTGTATAAAATATGCAGCCTATTGATGGAGCAATTATGATTTCATTTTATTCCCCTTTTAATAAGGAGGTGTATCGAGTAACTCTATGCTGCTGGAGCGAGGATACATGAAAATAAAATGTGCTTAATTGTCAGTCAGTCTGGTTTTTATTTTATGCAAAATAAAAACATAAAGGAGGAGTTAGCATGGCTCGTTATACAGGCTCAAGCTGGAAACTCTCTC
>DASQMK010000694.1:0-9588 GCA_035645575.1 Metabacillus sp. | reverse complement strand
AGAATTAATAAATGCCATTTTTACTCTCCTTTTTTGTGGAAAGATGCTACCTAAAATGGAGGTAGCATCTTTCGTATAAGTTTACTGATTACTCATGTAATCATCGTAATATTCTTGGAAAATATCGACGTCCTCTAAGATACCCATATTTTTCATCTCATCTACATATTTATCCCACTCTTTTTCAATTCCACCTTCAGTAACCCATTTGGAAAAATTAGACATGGCTAAATTCATATATTGTGTTTTATTTAGTGACATTGTATTAAGTGATTCATCGTCAAACTTTAAAAAGACACGAGGTAATACTTCTGACTCTATATCAATGTTATCAAACGCTTCTTGCAAAGGAGCCGTTTGTTCTTCTATAGATTGCATATCTGTTCCCAATGTCACATTGAGTGAATCAGAAATATACATTGGTCCAAAGTCAGCCCATGTGGATGTCCATTTCCATGTACCTGGGTCCATTTCTTCATCCTTTGGTGGTAATATTTCATAAGAACCATCATCATTTTTTGCAATATTTTCTCCTAGAGTACCGTATAGAACTTGTAAGCTTACTTCAGGATCATATAATTCGTTAATAAATCGCATAGCAGCCTCTTTATTTTTTGTTTCTGCTGATAATTGAATTGTATTTACGTTGTAGTTCATAGAATTATAACTGTATGACCACTTAACATCTATATTTGAATTTGCAGACTCTTTAAGAACTCCCAAGGAAGTATATTGTGGTGCTAATTGATTCCCAACACGGTCAGTTATTTCCCAACCATAGGTATAACCAACAGATGCATAATCTCCATTCCCACGTGCTAGGGATTGGAATTTTGAGTAATCTTGAGTAAATACTTCCGGATTTATTAATTCATCTTCCCATAGTTCACGTAAAAACATGACTACTTTTTTATAGCGGTCGTCAATTAAGAAATTCTTTACTTCCCCGTTTTCTAAAAACATCCCATCACCACTTGTATCAGTCAAGGTCATTCCAAGACTCCCTAATAATAGTGTTGGCTGGTATGAACCAAATCCTGTTGTAGCAATTGGTGACCAGTCCATTGGAATTTCATCATTAGGATTACCATTACCATTTGCATCTTGCTCTTTAAAAGCTAAAAGTACTTCATGTAATTCATCCCAATTTGTTGGGGTTTTCAATCCAAGATTATCTAGCCACTCTTGATTAATATACTGTCTTCGTGTCCATGGAAAAAACCGTTTATATTGAGGTAACCCGTAAATTTCTCCAGATGACTGGGTAGCTAATATTTCCATTTCTGGACGTTCTTCAAACATCTTTTGAATATTTGGACCATATTCTTTAATAAGTGGTCTTAAGTCAGCAAATAAGCCCTTATATTTTGCAAATTCAGCATCAGTAATAGAATTTGCTCCAATAATTAAATCAGGAATATCACCAGCAGGAAGCATAGCACCTTTTTTCTGTATCCAGTCTGCTGTAACTTCTTCCCACTTAATATCAACACCTGCACGCTCTTCTACTTCCTCTAACCATTTTATTTCTTTGGTAGGCTTTGTAAGTGGATGTTTTACAACTAAAGCTGTTAATTTTGTTTTTCCATCCGTACCTTCTTCTACTTCTTTACTTGACTCGTCCGTACAACCAACTAAAAGAATCATGATTAACAAAGATAACGTTGAAATTAATAAAGATATTTTTTTCATCTAATTGAGCCCTCCTATTTCTTTATATATAAATTTTATATAACGAAGAATCTAGTAGATTCTTGATGTAATCACTACGTCCACTTGATAACGCTTACAATTAGCTGATTATAAGTAAACTTGAGTCCTATTTAAATACAAGTATTGAGGTGAATAGATGCTAAAACGTTGAGTCCTACTAATCTTTCATACATTTTCTATTTGAAAAACATGTATAACTAACTTTAAGAAAATCGAAAAATCAATCTTAGTATAAAGGTATACCTTCAAGAAGGACCTTCACTGATATATATAGGATGCACATAAAGCTACTGCCAAACATGCACATCCATAGTAATCATTTATTTTGTACAATCCTTTTATGATTTTATATAACCTATCAAGTTATCCTAATTAACAGATCTCTCTGAGTCCATCCAAGCTACATCATCTGGTGCATTTTCATCACCTTTTGTCAGATATAATCTATCTATCCTTAGGCCAGACTCACCAGCATAGATGGCAAAATCATGTATTCCTTTATCAATGTCAATTTCAGACAAAAGTGTCCAAAACCAAATTTGTTTCGTACTATAGGTAAATAACCTCCCCTTGGAAAACTGCTGATTATATGGTTGCACTATCCCATCTATGCCAATGGCACAAGAATCCGAAAATTCATCGTCAAATTTAATCAGCATCCATATACGATATGTTCCTGGATTATTAACCTTTATCTTATAATGAAGTGAAGGAGCATCCAACGCATTCACCCAGCGTAATCCACTAGTTCTTACATGCATAGCCATTCCGCTAGCTCCATTTGTCTCAGATTGTGTATGTGTCCATTCAATTCTTCCGTCATCAGAGCTTTTTTTTGTATAAGCATAATGAGACTGTTCAAGAGCATATTCTGCTTCAATAGCGATAACACCATTATTTTCAATAAAATAGCCAGAGCCAAATTCTGAAAGAGCATCTTTATATCCCAATGAGTCAGGCATATATTTAGTAACACCCTTTTGAAATTGCGGATATTCTTCGTTCAACATATATAACCTATCATATTTCCAAAAGTCAATTCCTGCATATACTAGGTTTGGTAATGGTGCAGTTCCAGATTTCATCCTATAAATAGTCGTACATAACTTTTCCATATCTGATAAGCTGCAATCTGGAATCGCTTTGAGATTACAGTTTCTTTCGACTAAGTTATTACCTATAAAATAACTTTCTTCCGGTCCTAGATTACATTCCAGCGACTGTATAGATAAGCTATTATGATCTAGTGGCAGTGGAGATAAATCTGTCATATCATTATCTGTATAAATAACAAGCTTACTAATTGTTACATATCTATCAATCATATAAACATTTAGTCTATGAACTCCACTATTCATAAATGGTAATGACACATAAAGCTTTTCACCATTATTTAATACAGCATCTCGCCATTGCCCACGCCATTCATCATTTGTTTCAGTCTCAATGATTATAGGATCCAAATCATCGATTGATACAGCAAAACGAATCTTACCTGTTGAATTCAAAGTCAGAAAGCGGTGAATTTCCAGTAAAAAATGGCCCTTACTTTTTAGTAGAAATTGATAAGTTACAGAAGCATTATTCTGCACATCATCACCATTAGGATAATCACAGCCTGCTGCTTCTATCACATTTCCATCCATTCTTCCCATATCCTTAATAATTTGCCACTGATTATCGCTTGAATATCTATCAGAAATAAAATGGTCAGCCTTCATGGAAACAAAGCCATCAGCTTCAACGTGTCCTTTAAAAGAATCCGGAATATCCTCACTGCAATAAGCATAAATATCAATCTGATATTCCTTTTCATCAAGTGATGTTTTTATCACAATTCTTCCCTTTTTATCTTCATTACAATTTTCTTTCATCTTGACCAAAATTCTTTTTTCATCGATAACCGTACCCATATTCTCTGAAACTTCAACCCAATCGTTGCAAGAACTTATATCCACAGTAAAGTCAAAACTTTCTGCTCCTGTATTAAAAATCTCAAACCATTTAACATCTATACCATAGGAATCAAAAATAATCTTTTGATTAATTTTGGGGATACTCTCACCCCATACAATAATATTTGCTCCAGGTTGTTCAACCTTTAATGCAGGGGTACCTGCTGGATAAATTGCGGTTGGCGGTGGTGAAAAACTTTCTGGTGTAAGAATTTTATCCCACTTTCCACCGGACATTATTTTATTGTAGAAATGAAGCATGCATCTTCTATAATCCATCATTTTTCTAGATTTTGATATATAAATGTCAGCTGACTGCATTTTGCCTTGTTCATAACTCAGATTGCTTCGATCTGCAAAATAAAACTCTGCATTAGCATAATAAGATGCATGAATCTTCATTAGAAAAAGCTGAAAAAAAGATTCTCGCTCATGTTGAGGTAGTTCAAAGTACATTTTATTAGCTTCATCATATATTTCTTTTAGCTTATTTACTCTTACTCCAGCTTCATCTCCATAAATGGTTTGTGAAAATTTATCTCCAGTCAGATGTTCAATCTTACATACGTTTGTAATCTGGGTAAAGCGGTTATATAAAAGCGCCGCTTTTTTTCCATGATTACCTGTAAAATTAGTATCAATCCATTTTTCAGTAAAAAATAATGTATCTTTTGTTAAAGCATCTTCTTTTCCTGCTTCCCAACCATAGGTCAGAAAGTATTCAATATCCTGTTCAAGCGGCTTAAGAGCACCAACATTAAGAACCCATATTTTTCTAATTCCATTTTCATAGCATTTCTTCAATTCATTACCGGTATGTGCCAGCGGTATGGAGTTAATGTACAAATAACTCATACCAGGATGTGCCCAGTAAGAATTATGGAAATATAACCCATGACCTCCTGACCGTTTCTGCTCTTTCAAATCAGGGTATCTTCTCATATAACCAAAATTATCATCCACCCACATAAGAGTAATATCTTCCGGGAGCTCTAACCCTGCGTCATATAAAGGAAGAACCTCCTTATAGGGTATAAATGTTTGTAACGCTGTTTCGGCATTCTCTTTTCCCAATACTTCCTTCAAAATAGATCTTTGATCCTTAATGATTTTAGCAAGAAGCTTTACCTTCTCCTGCTTTTTTTCTTCCATATTGAGTTTTGTATTATGATCTATCTTATCCGTCTTAAACCCAAAATCATGTATTCCTCTCATTCCGACCGTATAACATACCTCATAATCTCTATTCTGTTCCACGCTTTCACGCCAGTATTCCTTTAATATCTCACGGTTTCTTCCTGGAATAGAATAATCGTAGCTTACTCCTTCATAGCCTTTTTTCTTAATCCATGGTTCCCATTCATTTTGATTACTACGAAGCAGCATATCACAGTGTGATGTCCCGACAACAATCCCCATTTCTTCTGCTAAACGTCCATTTTCAGGGTTCTCATTAAAGTAATTTACATGCATAGCCGGCCATATATAATTTGCTTTCAATCTTAGTAATAGTTCAAATATATGCACATATGTTTCAGGTCCTATTGTATGATCATTTGTATGTGCTTTTGCCCAAGCGTCAAGTTGCTCCTCATCGTTTAAGAAGATTCCCCTATATTTTACTGATGGATAGGATGATGTTTTAAAGCCCCTATCTATTACAATGCAATCATGCTTTTTAACAGGAACATCTGCAAAAAAGTACCATGGTGAAACACCTATCATTTTTGAGAATTCATATATACCAAATATAGTACCTCTTCTATCTGTTCCTATAATGTATAAAATACCATCCTTTTCCTGAATCAGGTATCCTTCCCACCTGTAGTGTCCTTCACGTTCTCGTAGGCATTCCGTATTTATTTCCTTATCTTCGAGTATTTTTTCAATTGCTTTATTATTCGCAATTGTCCCTATAACAATTTCACCGTCTCCATCTGTAACTTCTGCTATTCCACCACATACTTGATAGATATCTTTTGTAAGATTATGTGCAGCAATTCTAACAGCTGGAAGTTCATTCTGTGATAAAGATATGTTTATCTTTTGTTTATGACTACAGATTAATCTTTTACCCTCCATACTTTTCAATCCTTCCTATGTTCACCTACCTTAACAACTTCTACTTTATAGAAATATATTGTTATAAAATCATTATAACTCAATGCTATTTGCAATAGAATTGCATATAACTAAAAATACATTGCATTTAGACTCAGATAATCATACACTATATACAATAAATATTTGACTTTAATAAAAGAGGTTTTGTATGAATTTTCAAGATTATTATAAAGATCATCAACTATTTTTTACTAAAAACTGTGACATGCCACCACATCCAACAAAATATGGAATGCATGCTCATGAAATTTATGAGATTTATTATCTAATATCAGGAAAAGGGATTTTTTCAGTAGAAGGGAATGAATATTTACTGAATCCTAATAGTATTATGCTGATACGTTCAAATGAAGCACATTATGTAGAAATGAATAATGATCTTCCATATGAAAGAATTGTACTTCATTTTTTCCCACAGTTTTTAGAACAAATTGATCCAAATAGAATATTACTTGCTCCTTTTGATAATCGAGCTTTGGGAGTAAATAATTATTATCCACCAGGATCTTTTTCTAATCAATTAGTTCGTTCCTGCCTTGATAATATACTGGAAGTTAAAGATAATGATTATCAAAAAAGAGTAGCTATTATAACTAATCTTCTTACTATTTTAAATGAATTGAATAAAAGTTTTCATAATAAAGATTTTCAATTATTATTTACTGCACAAAATTCCCAATTGACTGAAGTGATTAGTTACATAAATGAACACCTATTTGAAATTATAAGCATCGAAAGCATTTGTAAACAATTCTATATCAGCAAATCTCAGTTAAATATCTTATTCAAAAAGGCGACTAATACAACTGTATGGAAATACATAACAACCAAACGATTAATAAGTGCTAGACATTTGCTTTACGATGGTGTACCTGCTTTTGAGGCATGCAAGCAATGTGGTTTTAAGGATTATTCGACATTTTACCGAAGATATAGAGATTTTTTTGGTACTTCTCCTCAAGATGATATTCATAAGATATGATTTTACCTGATCTAAAATATAATGAAGAAGAGCTTCTTTTGAATGATAAGTTGAAGAAATTATAGAAAAGGAGCTTGTTATTAATCCGAAAGAAGCAGAAACTGTTCAACTTATCTTTACTTTATATACAAAAGGTAGTGGTCTTAAAGGCTATCGCTAATCACTTAAACAAAGCAGGCTATAGGACAATAATGGCATTGCGAGGAGATTTACAACGAAGGAATCCCTACTTCCGCTGAAATAGCTGGTAAAAAGAATGCAGTGATAAATGGAATGACTCAACTATTAAGCTTATTCTTACTAACCTTCACTATATTGGTGATTTCGTACAAAATCGTTCAACTACAATTAGTGTTACAAGTAAGAAGAGGAAAAAGGTTGACCAAGATAATCAAATTATCTGCAAAGATGCTCACGAAGCAATAATACCGCTTGACGTGTTTAATGCTGTCCAGCAGCTGATGAAAATTAGAACTAAGTTTATCACAGTACCAAAATCTTTTCACCAATGTTCTATTCTGCACCGATTGTGGTAAAGGAATGTGGTACCGAAGAAACCGCAAAGGTTATATTTGTGGGATTTATGCACGACATGGCAAAAGGCTTGCGGTAGTCATTTGATAAAAGAGGATTTACTCATTGATACAGTTCTAACTGATATTCAAGAGTTAGTAAAACAAATCGATAAAGAGCAATATCTTAAGAAATTAGAAGCTCAATGAAGAAATCAAAGCAAAGCCTTCAAAAGCAACTCGAAAAATCAGACAAAACAAATCGACATATTAAAAGATCGAAAAAGGAAATACATCAATATGTTTGCCGAAGAAATTAATACTCAAGAGGAATACCGTGAAAATGTAGAGACTAATTATATTGAAATCAACGAGTTAGTGAAAAAGAAGGATGATTTACTATCCGCTTTGGAGAGTGAACATACAGTGGATGACATCGGAAAACTAAAACAAGAGTTACTTCAATTTCAAAATTTCGAGGAATTAACAGCAAAAATCTCGCATCGTTTAATAAATAGAATTGAAGTAACGGCTGATGGAACTCCTATCATTCACTATCGTTTTGCAGCTCCAATAATGGAATAAATGTAGCAGGATTCCCTTATTTGGGGCCTGCTGCTTCTTTTAAAACAATCTGCGAGACGCACTTGACGTGTGTAGAATACTGATCGTTACTTTAATTTGCAAAAAAAGGATTAGAAAAACGATAATGGATTATAAGATCTTTGTTTTCCTTTACCCTCAATTTTATAAATGAGTTTATAAGTAACTCTGGTGTTATATCATTTATATACATGAGTTTCTTTAGCTCATTTCGGACTTGTTGAAGCATGTCTGTACCTTTTGTGTACTGTTTTAACAAATCTTTCTTTTGAAGTATTTCTGATTGTAACTTACTAATTACGTTTCTGTTTTCATTGACCGCTTCGTCGTAAGCAACTTTTTCTAAAACCGCATCCGCTAATAGCTTTACGAACTTCTTGTTATCCTTTTTCAGCTCGGCAATTTCGTTTTCCTTCTTTTTTATTTCTTTATATAGAAATTGCTCCTGCTTCTTAATTTTAGGTTGTGTTCTAGCAATAGATTCAAAACCAACCCTTGAATATACAACGAAAAAATTTTCTTTATAGCTTCTACTGTCTCCTCATTACGAGGATACAACTTTTTATCCTTAATAAAGTAGCCATAGGGAGGGGTAGAAACTTTGAACCCTCCCTTTAGTGCTTTTTGCTCTAAAGCTATTTTAATGCGAGAGGATATTCTTTGGCTCTCTTCCTCATACAACCAAGCATATAAACCAAATTTATCAGTATTGTCTTCAAGTGTATTGATTGCACTGTCTAAAGTAATGAAATGTATGTTATTTGAATGTAGTATCCTTTTAATCTTATAAGCTAATTCACCGTTTCGAGCAATAATACAGTCAAATCTCCCCTTTTCAGCATCGTCAATCATCCGCTGAAAAGATATTCGCATAGCTGAGTTCCGGTCTAAAACATCTACATACATCACTACCTTTTAAACATTTAGGTTTTTGCCTGCCACCACCAGCTGTTTTCAAGATACCAACTTATCGTTTTAGAAATGCCACTTTCGAAAGTAGTTGCGGGCTTCCAGCCTAACTCCTCGACTTTAGCAGGGTCTATAGCGTAACGCTTGTCATGGCCTAAGCGGTCCGGGACAAATTCAATAAACTTTTCAGATTTCCCTAAAGTGTGAATAATGGTTTTAACTACCTCTAAATTGGTCCTCTCGCAGCGGCCGCCAACATTATAAACTTCGCCATTAACTCCTTTATGGAGCACAAGATCAATGGCTGAGCAGTGATCCGATACATACAGCCAATCACGGATATTTTTCCCGTCGCCATATATCTGTACCTTTTGATTGTTTAGTAGCCGTAAAATCGATAACGGTATTAACTTTTCAGGATATTGAAATGGACCATAGTTATTAGAACATCGTATTATATTGATTGGAAGTTTAAATGTTTCATGATAAGCCCGTACCAATAAGTCGGAAGAAGCCTTACTGGCGCTATACGGACTATTTGGCTTTATAGGAGTTGCTTCTGTAAAAAATGTGGTGGAATTGAAATCTAATTCACCATATACTTCATCAGTTGATATATGGATAAATTTCTTAATACCATTTTGTTTTGCAGCATCCAGTAATACTTGTGTCCCAACCACATTGGTTTGAACAAATATCCCGGGATTTCTGATCGATCGGTCCACATGGCTTTCAGCCGCAAAGTGTACAGCATAATCAAATTTCATATTTTCAAACAGAGAGAAGATCG
>DASQMK010000693.1:0-2993 GCA_035645575.1 Metabacillus sp. | reverse complement strand
TAGGTATTTTCACAAATCTCCCTAAAAAAATCACAGGTCTTATTATGTCATTTGGAACCGGTGTTTTAATTGGTGCTGCTTCGTTTGAATTACTAACAGAAGCAGTAGATGAAGGCGGATTATTCGCAACCTCAATTGGATTTCTATCAGGTGCATTAGTGTTTACACTATCTGAATCAATTATTTCCAAAAAAGGCGGAAGTGAACGAAAGCGGTCAAAAAAGAGTTCAGAAAATCATTCAGGCCTTTCAATTTTTATTGGAACAATCATTGATGCTGTTCCAGAGTCAATTATTATTGGTGTAAGTTTGCTGGAACAAGGAACGGTTAGCTACTTAATGGTTATTGCTGTATTGATCAGTAACTTTCCTGAGGGCCTTTCAAGTACTGTTGGATTAAAACATGATGGGTTTAAACGAAAAACGATTTTACTCATGTGGTTAATCGTTGTTATTCTTTCATCTATTAGTTCTTTATTAGGCTATACACTTCTTCAACATGCACCCTCACATCTCGTTTCAATCATTTCTGCTTTTGCAGCAGGCGGCATTTTCGCTATGGTATCCTCGACGATGATGCCCGAAGCTTTTGAAGAAGGCGGTGCAGTTGTAGGTTTCATTGCTTCGTTAGGACTTTTAGCTTCATTGTTTTTAGCCCACATATAAAGGGACAGTTCATATTATGAAAACTGTCCCTTTTATCTAACCCTTACATCCCTGACTCTTCAAAATCAATGATATCTTTATTTTTTCCAATTATAAGCAAAACATCACCTACTGTAATTCTTTCGTTCCCAGACGGTGATACACAGATCTCTTCCCCTCTTTGAATACCTACGATATTACATCCATATTTTGAGGGAATATCCAAGTCATAAATAGTCTTATTACATAACTTCTTTGTCGCAACCACTTCTACAAGACTGTACTCTCTTGATAGCTCAATATAATCAATCATTTTTTCTGAAATAATATGATGGGCAATGCGCTTTGCCATATCTCGCTCAGGATGAATCACCCGGTTCACACCGATTTTGTCTAAGACTTTTTGATGGTAGTCATTTTGTGCTTTCGCCCATACTTGTGGAATACCTAATTCTTTTAAAATGAGGGATGTTAAGATACTAGCTTCAATATCATCTCCAAATGATACGAATGCATGATCAACATTTCGAACTCCCAGCTGTTTTAAAATCGCTTCATCAATAGCATTTGCTCTAACTGCATGTGTAGCATAAGCAGCATACTGTTGGACTTTTTCCTCACTTTTATCGATCGCAAGAACTTCAATTCCGAGCTCATGGAACTCCTTTACAAGACTTCCTCCAAAACGACCTAAGCCAAATACAGCAAATTGCTTCTTCACAAAAATTCCTTCTTTCAATCCAAAATGTAGGTAGATGACATTTTTTTGAACGCCTCTCAAAATCCATTGTTTTTCTCATTAGATCATCCATAATCTGAACGTAAAAAAGGCACAAAGGTAGTGAACCCCTGTGACTTTTTTAGTAAGCACATGTTCATCCCTTTAACGCTTGCGAGGTTAGCTGTCGGGTTCGGGCAAAAGAGAGTAGCCCTGCAAACATCTTGATGTTTGATTCACCCCAAGTCATGTTAAGACATTTCATGGGTCCCCCACTCCTATTTATAGGATTAAGCGATCTTTGGTCATCTATTCTTTTTTTCGTATATAAGCGTCTCTTTTTGTTAAAAATGAATCATTAAATGATTTCCGAATGTAATCTTACTCCCCTTACCAATCAATCGTAAACCATGAAAATATTCATTATTGGTTTAAAAAAGGTCAAAATCTATTATCGAACCGTTTACAACGATTATTTCCTTAACCAAGCTTTTTATTTCAATCTTTATCTAGGCTCTGTAAATTGGGTTGCTGATATTTGATAATCAATATTATGAAAAAACAAAAAAGACACAGTCAACTTTTAGCTGTGTCCATTGAATTTATTGATTACTTTTTTTATTTGAAGGCTCTTCATCTTCCATGAGACCTTTTGTTGCATTTTTGAATTCTCTAAGTGTCTTTCCAGCTGCTTTTCCAAGTGCAGGTAATTTATTTGGCCCAAATACTAATAAAGCGACAAACATAATAAGTAAGACTTCTCCAAATCCAAGATTCATGTTTACACACTTCTTTCTAAAAGAGTGATAGACTACTTATAAATTATAAATGAATCTTAAAAAAGAAGCAAAATAAGGTATTAAATTTTTCTTACTTGTAGATAAAAAAGGAGTGAAACAAAAAGACCGATGATTATGGCTATTGGAACGATGAGTGTTAAATGGTGATCCATATTCTTCGTTTCTATCGTATCATCATTGGTTACAATCTCACTTTTCATTTGTTCATCTTTCTCTTTATTTTCAACTTGATCAAGCTCTACTTCTGTAATGATCCTGTTATCCGCACCCTTAATGACCAGCTCATCAGTTGGACTTACCACTTTTTCAATACGTTCTCCATGTCGTTTTGTGAACGGGGTATCTTCCCTGACTAAAAAAGTATGATTAGAAGAATCTGTGAATTTTTCATTTTTTAGTATCAAATCTGTTTCAAAATGGTCAAAGCCATAGTCTAATAAGGCTATCGTGTCATCATAGGATTGTTGACTATACATGGTATTCAGTGTAACAGCAATCAAACTTAAGTTTTCCCGTTCAGCAGTTGTCACAAGTGTAAACCCAGCCTCTTGGACAAATCCGTTTTTTCCACCTGTGATTCCTTCATATTCCTTGTCACGAACCATTTCATGATGATTAATAATGGTTGTATCCCAGCTCTCTCCATCCCATTTCAACTCACTCGTTTGAAAGATGTCTCTAAACGTTTGATTTTGTAAAGCATACTGAGTAATTTTGGCCATGTCCTCTGCTGTTGTCAAATGATCTGGTTCATGAAGCCCATGCGGGTTAGTAAAATGAGTATTTTCTACCCCCACTTCTTGTTGCAAAAAATCATTAATTTCTTTTGTG
>DASQMK010000692.1:0-14216 GCA_035645575.1 Metabacillus sp. | reverse complement strand
TAATTCATTGTTTACATAAACATGGATTGGACAAAAGCAGGTAACACTTAATGTTATTTCTTTTTGATCATCACTCCATAACTTTGACCATACATAGACAAATTGACCGTTTTCTGCGTTAGGAAATCGTTGTTGAAGATCAAAATAGTAGCGATAGTCTTCCTGACGTTTAAATCCCTTTCGGCAAAATGCTCGAAATGTAAAAGGATGTGATGGATTACTGCCTATATAATGACGGGAGATTGTTTCCACGATTGATTCTGTATCATGGTGAAACTTTGAAAAAACACTCTCATTCGGATGGAAATAAGATGAATTCACTGAGTTCACTCCATTTCATTCACATTTAGTAATGTATGTGTATCATAATCAAATGATTTTCCTTCTAATAAGCCGATTAGCGTATTTGTCACTTTGACTTCAATCTCATTTTCGCCGTGATTAAGAATAGATGTTGGGCCTTCCCATTGATAAGGTGTCCAAGCTCTTACCCCAAGCGTATATCCATTTACCTTAACCTCTAGACAATCATGGAAATTCTTATCTAGCTCACTCAATTGAAACGTAAATTGTTGAGTTACTGGAATATTGTCTAGCTGTTCATTTCGCTTCAATAATGTCGTACCGGCATAATAAGGATGCAGCGGAAACGGTCCATGCTGAATGGTCGCTAACATTTGCTCATTGATTTTTGCCATAATTGGACGAGCATTTGAATCAAATGTAACGCCAAAATCACCAAGTAAATATAGAGGATCAACAACACCATCTGCATCATGAAATAGCGTAACCTCAATGCGAAGTGTATTTTGCCCCTTCTTCAAAAGGGATGTAATATCACATGTTTGATTGCGATGATCATAGACAAATTGATTCTTAAAATAGGATACAGCTTGATCGTTTATCGATATTTTGTACTTACCGGAAATTGCTTCTTTATCTATTAATAATAAGCAATGACCTGGCAGGTCTTCGATTTCAAATATCTTTTCATATGTACATGAAAGTGGATATTTGATAGCCATTTTCATAGGTGTCCCAAAAACTTGATGAAAAGCTAATGGCAGCTGTGGATGCTTTGTGAGGTCTGCACATTGATCAATAAATGTTTTCACTTGAACTTCTGAACTAGAACCGGCCCATTGTGATTCTTGAGAATCCTGAATCTTTAGCTCAAACGTATCAATTCTCAAAACATTGTCCTGCAATGGTTTCATCCGCCAGGTATCATTTGCTTTTACATTCCATACGAATTGATCATGTTTCTTATTTGTCGTTTCCTCAATCTCCTTGGAAGTTGGAATAATGTGAATTAAATGAGATTGATAGGGACTAAACTGTAGAGATACTTTCCAGCTCTCTTCCTCCCCTTCGGCATGAAGCATATCAATTCTGCCTGTTTCCAATTCTAATGCTTGAAACTTATAATCATTACCGTCGTCTATAGGATGATAATAAAGTGAAGCTTTATGCTTTCCACCTTCTTGGTTACTTATAAACACAAGTATCGATTCATCCTGCAGGATTCGTTTTTCAACAAGAAAGCTGTTGCTTTCATCTCCTGAATGGAATTGAATCTTCTCATGTAGAAAATCATCTAGTAAGGTGAGAAGTGTTTGATGATGGTTTTTCATTTTCGGAATAAAATAAGCATTTCGTTCACCTTTTAGCCATTGTTCAGCTTCAATAGACTGGTTTTCATCACTAAAATATAAAGTCTCTGATTGTTTTTCCAAACCAAAAATATTCAAAATCTCATCTTTTTGGAACTCATCCTGAATTTGTTCAAATGGAAGTAATCCATTTGCAATAACTACTCCATCCTGATCAATAAATTCCTCTATTTTTTCCCAAGCTTTTATTTCAAGATTAGAAAGTGGAGGTAAAATAAGAACTGAATAAGCAGCATTTCCGATCTTGATCATTCCATTTTTCACTACTGCTTCAGCAAGTAATTCGGGATCCAAATGATCATAGTCCTTGTAATGGAATGTTAGTTGCTGACATATTGATGACCAATCCTTCTTTAACTTATTTAATCTTCGTTCTTCCTCTACATTATCTCCACTGTAATGAAAACTGTGGAATGGGTTTCCCATATGTGTCCATAAACTAGTAGTCGGATCTAGAACAGCCACATTACGCATAGGCTTGCCACAGCTCATCACATATCCAAGACGGCCTGCGTAATCTCCTAATAAACGAAAATGCTCCCAGTATGGATTTTGGAGAAACTGTGATGGTGGAGCATCATGTTTTTTTAGTCCGTCCAACGTGTAGAAAAAGGCATGAAAATTATAAAAGTTAATCCCGAATGCTCCTAAACGATCTAACATCCATTTTGCATCTTGAAGCGTCATCGACCACCCGATACTGTGGAAGCATTCAATCAATATCCGTTCTCTTCCTAGTTGATTACCAAGGGAACTGACTAATTTCGGATTTGCTCTAAAGCTCGTTCCATATTCATCCAAGATCCACTGCAGAGATCGGCCAAGCTTTTCATGTGCACTATCTCCACCTGGTACATGACTATAAGCTTGAGAGGTCATTCGAACAGACGGTACCTCTGCAACATATTGAATACCGTGTTCTTCACACCAATCATGAATTTGTTTATGGTACGTTTTTCTTAATAAAAGATGAATCGATTGAAAATAATCATAGCGAACCTTTGCTGCCTCTTTTGTTTGATCATCAATGAGTGCATGTAAATAGTCTTTTAGGTCATAGCCTTTTGTTTGTTTGAAAAAGTTAAGGAGCTGAGTACTCCACGGAATTTTCCCCAATAAACCCGTTTCATCTGTGAACATTCCTTTTACTGTCTGACCAAATTCCTCACTTAGTTTCTTTGCATAGCGATTATGAGTCAAATCAATAAATGTTTTTATTGCTTCTTCATGACATGGATCAACAAAGGTACCATAATATTTGAAATCATCAATTTCCACTTCTAAGAAACAATGAACCTCCCATTTTCCTTCAGGAGCTTTCCAGTTTAATTTTTTCCGAGTTTGGTAAGTAAAATAACGCTTTTGATTGTATGCCGTTAACCCTGTCTTTTGAAACACCTGTTCAGCCTGATAATTTCCGATAAAATCTTCAATATCATACGCTTGATCCCAGCTTTTTTTTCCTGTTGATGGATTAACTGGAACAGCTTTTGCAGATAAAATGCGTCCCCATGGCAAATCAAGGCTGCACGAACTTCCTCCTTCGACAGCTACAACTTTATGGACAAGTTGATATTGCTTGGCATCAGGATGCTCTAATGTCACCTCTCCTCCAGCTATACCGCTTGGATAAGGATATTCATCATATAACCACACCTCAAGCTGAAACCTTTTCGCTGTATCAACTGCAAACTGGACCTTTTCAAACCATTCTTCAGATAAATAAGGAATGGTTAAACCTTGTCTTGGGCAGATAAAAAATCCACCTATCCCTTTATCTGCCATTTCCTTTATCTGATGTTCGATTTCATGTTCTTCCATCTCACCGTTCCAAAACCAAAATGGCTGAACACGATAGGAAGACTTCGGGTTGAGAAAGTCTTGTTTTGTAAACACTGGACTACTTGACTTCGTTTCCACATTAGACATTGGTCCATCCTCCTTCTCTTTTGTTCTTAACAATAAGGTTTAATAGCGTTTCCAACAATCGTACATTTTTATAAGAGTTATAGGATTTTTTTATAAAAGTTGTACTTTTTTAAATTTGTAAAAAAAGCTGAAAAACTCAGCATTTTAATCGTTAAGAACAAAAGTGCAAGCGCCTTGGTCAGCCCCGACAAGCATAAGCTAATATAGAATAGAAGGCGTCCTTTGCCTTCAATTCTATATTAGCTTATGACCTAGAGGGGCTAGGCGCTGGAGCTGGATGTCGAAGTAGTTATCCACAGTTCAAGCATTTTATAATTTCCTAAGCAACAAAAAAGTCTCCCTAAATTGGGAGACTTACTTCATCATTCATTTTATCAATTAAAGAGGGTAGTTCATAAATTGGTCTTAAATTTGTATACTCTTCAAAAGGAAGAAATTCAATTTCACCAAGTTTAGTTGCTACATCATATTCGCCAATTAACGTATCAAGGAGTATAAAAATAGCAGCTACCCAATTATCATTGTCAGGATTGAAATCCTTTATATAGAGAACTAGGTCTAATGTTTTTTCAGCTGTTTTATATGTAAAGAACACATCTTCAGGTTTTAACTCGATGTCGTTAAACTGAATAGTATAAGTTTCACCTCTTTGACGGAAAGCGATAACCTTAAAATCATCCATCTTAGGCGCTTCATTCACAAGACCTTTTACAGCAGCAAAAGATAATAAATTGCCGTCCGCACTAATAATAAACTCACGTTTTCCATCAATTAAGTCCACACTAAACTCGAATGCTAAATCAGGATTTATTTTCGAAAGCTGTTTATCTAGGGAGTTAAAAATTGCTTCACATTTTTCCTCTTTTAATTGAAAATAATCATCCGAGTGTTCCATAAACCATTTCCAAAAATCATTGTATGTATGTTTCATTTGCAAATTACCCTTATTAAACATAACTAGTCCATTAAAACGTTCATATAAAGCATAGACAGGGTATAATACTCCCAAGAAAACAATGACAGAAGGGATTTTGTCAATAACTGGGAGTATACCCGATAAAAAGCCTTTTATCATTTCTGTTAAATATATAAACAAGGGAATTATTGCAATACAAATTAATAGTAAGAAAGGTGTTACACGAGTTTCCTTTAACTTGGTTTTACAATGAGGGCACCTCATTGTAAAAGGCGTAGAAAAATCCTCAAAGTCATCCAAGGTGATTGGAATCTCACATTGAGGACAAGGTACAGATGTTTTCATAGATAAATCTCCTAATTATTTTTTCTAATTATAAACGAAAATTTACCATTTTAGTAAAAAATGTTTCGACAAGTTAACAAGAGAGAAACTGTCCTCACTAATATTTACAGGTCATATGAAAGATTAGGGAAATATCTGTGTTTTTCATTAAAGAGAAACAAAGGAAAAGACTCCATCCAACATTAAGCGCACAACCTCCTTGATAAACAAACCGGTATCTTATCCTAAATAAAATATATAAACTAATAGATTGGATAAGATTCCAAGCGTTTTTAATGTTAATTATTTTTCCTCCCTAATTATGTTAGCCAACTTGACCTCTTCTCATTTCACGATATTGACCTGGTGTATACCCCTCATGCTTTTTAAATAGCCTGTTGAAATAACTATTTTTATAGCCAATTGTTTCTGCAATTTCATTTATTTTCATATCTGTATGAACGAGTAGTTCCTTTGCCTTCGTTAGTCGAATATTTGTTAGATAATCAATAAAATTCAAACCAACTATATCTTTAAAAACCTTACTAAGAATAGAAGGGCTTAATTTCACATGATCAGCACAGTAGTCCAAGGAAATGTCCTCCATATACTTTTGTTGCATTAAAGACGTAACCTTTTCAATTAATTGCTTCATTCGTTCATCCTGTTTACGGGATAATTGATCGAGCAGAGGCAAAATAACCTCGTTTTTAAACCATACTTTCACTTGTTCAGGCTCACGAATCTGGCCAAGCTGCTCATATAGATTTGCTCCGTCAAATACCTTGTTAGACATTATGCCTGATTGCATCCCAACTTCTATAATCCTTCCTAATAACTGGTACATCCCTTGTTTCATCACCGCTTCATTTACAATAGAGAGGGTATCAACAAATTGATGCAAATACTTTATCGCTTCCTTTTCCATTCGCAGACGAATAGCATGAACAATTTCCTTTTCTAAGTCAAATGGATAATCAAAATGAACCGATTTATCTAATATATCCAGGTTTTCAAGTTCGATAATCTGATTTCTCTCCTGCAAATCCCTGAAGCTAAGTGATATTTTCGTTTCTTCAAAAATCGTCGGAATCGCTTTTATTGTTTCTGTCATTCTTCCAATACAGATCGATACATCCATTTGTGTTGTATCATTTATTCCATTAATGATCTTTTGATTTAATTCATTGATTTTCCTTGTCACTTCGCTGGTCTCTAGTTCATTAGGAATAAAGAGTAATACACATAATGAAAGGTCATGGAAATTAATTACACTTGTATCTATCTCAAGTTCCTGAAACACTTCTTCTACAATATTAGCTGCTACAAAGGTAAACAGGCCCTCATCTTCTTTTTCAGGATCCTCCAATCTTCCATATCCAAATAATTGGATAAAAATCGGCAAATATCTTTTTTCTTCAGGCTTCCATCCAAATTTTTGCATACGTTCCTTAAGTTCTGATTCACTTAATGAGTAAAGATATCCATGAATTAGCTGCAATAGAAATCCTTCCCGCATATAAGGCAGCTGAGTTTCTAATTGTGTTTTTAGCGCCCGTCTTTCCTTTGAGAGATTGTTCCACTTTTCTTCTATTAATTCAAACTCATTATTAACGTTTGTTAATGGTTGTTCGGTCTTATTTTCGTTTAATTTTTGGAGTAATTGAGCAAGTGGTGAATAAAGCTTCTTAGAAACAATAATAGAAAAAATAATAGCAAGAATTAATATGCCAAGGCTTACTCCTATCATCCATTTAGATACGATGATAACGGGGGCAGTTATGCTTGATAATGGAGCAGCTGATGCGTAGATCCATGTATTACCTAAGCGAGTAAAGGTTTCATATGTGACAGAATAAGTAGATTGATTCCATTCAAACAAAAAGGTATCACTTTTGTTTTCAAGTGATTTCACTTCTTTTAGAACGGCTTGATCCATTTCTGTAGGTTCCATCCTACTGCTATTTCCAAACAGCCACTGCCCCTTGTCTGTTAATAAAAAGGCTGTTCCTTCTTCATAAGGAGCGTGTAATAAATTTGCCATTTTCCCTTTATTTAATGAGACAATAATCGCGCCAAAAGGCTGATCCACACCACTAGGAATTTTGTGTACTAACCGTAATGGCGAATAATGATTATCTTCGCTTTTCTCCCAATACAGAGCTCGTTCACCGTTAATGAGCTCATCAAACGCATTGACCTGCTTCTCTTGTAATAAATGCCTATATCTGTCCTTTGTAAAAACGATAGAAGTTGGTTTGTTCACATATAGTTCTACTCGGTCAATTAGGTGGTTTGATCCCTCCATAATCATAAGAGATTGATATACATCATGAACCTCCTTATATTTGTAGGCCAAATCTATATCTTGATAGCTCTCCTTAAAGGTAGAATCTACTGCCCAATGGGCCACTAACTCTTCAACATATGAAAACTGTTCTTCGATTGACTTCATTGTGCTATATAAGTGGTTTTCATGAATCTGCTTTAACTCACCTTCAATATGTGCTTTGCTAATGATAAACATGAGAAAGCCAATAATCATACCTGGTAAACTAGCTAGAATCAATAATATGATTAAATTTTTCCGATAATAGCTTTTTGACCGAAAATGAATAAACTGATATAACAAGTCCTTCAATTTCATCAATATTCACCCCTCCTCATTATGTAAGCCCTTACACAACCATCAGTTTACCACATAATCTATATTTTCTTAATACAAAAAAGAGAGGTTTCCATACACAAAGTAGTGTAAACCTCTCTTTATTGATATTATCTTTCTTTATAAGATTGATTGATTTCTTCTGATAGCTTGATAAAATTCTGATCAGCCTTAAGCTCAGTTACAAATTGATCCCACGTACTTAACGGTTCTCTCCCTAAAATGATTTTTGTTTTTAAGTCCATTATTTTTTTCGTCAATTCCGGTAAATAGGTTTGACCTGTTTCGGAATACAACCCTATGCTAACATCTGCAACACTTGTGTTTGCTCTTTCATCTTGAACTTCCGCATAAAACGTCTGTACTTCTTCTGGAAAAACAGGTTTTACTGTACTAGCATATGGATCAGATACATACAAAATTTGATTAAAGTCAGTCACACCTTCTTGTATTAATTTCTCTGTATCTACTACTACTTCACCGTTTTCAACCTTATGGTGGACCCCTTCAATTCCCTGTGAATGAAGTGGAAACACATCATCCTGCACCCAACGGTCTAACATCGCTAGGATTTTTTTCAGTTTTTCTTCTGGAACACTTTTCGGAATCGCGTTTATTCCCGAAAATCCTGGACCTTTTGGATTATAATCATTAATACTTGTAAGAGGATATAGATTCATAAAATCAAAGTCTTTTACAATCTTAGATAGCGGATCATAGTTCTCTTGCATGGCCCCTGTTTTTTCACTAATCATTCCTGCTTTATTCGCTTGAAACATTTCTTTTACCTGGGAAAGTTGCAATGAAGCAAAATCCTCTGGAATTAATTTTTCTTTATAGGCTCGTGCTAAAAATTCAAGCGCATCCTTCATTTCCGGTAATGTTGCTGTATGAACAAGTTTACCATTCACATCTTTCCAATCTCCTGTAGCTCCAGTAAAGATACCTTCAAAATTCGCTAAGCTTGCCATACCAGTTGGATCTATTTGCCCTGCAATTCCAATTGTATCATCTTTCCCATTTTGATCTGGATCACCATACGTAAACGCCTTCATTACTTCGTATAGCTCATCAGATGTCTTTGGAATATCTAATCCTACATTGTCCAGCCAATCTTTACGAAGAACAAAGAATGCTTCACCTTCAGATGGCCTTGGACGTGGGATTCCAAAATTTCCTCCATTCATTTTTGTTAAGTCCCAAGCAATCGGGTCAATCGTTTTACTTAAATTTGGAAAATCATCGATAAAAAGTGAAACATCCCAAAAAGCACCCTGTTCTGCAGCTTTTCGAAAAACTGGATTAAATGGATCTGGAACTAACAGGAGATCAGGTAAATCACCAGATGCTAACATCACATTTAATTTATCCGTATAATTGTTTGCTGACACCCATTCAATGTTCAACTTCGTATTTGTTGCTTTCTCTATTTCCTTTTTTACTGCATTATCATCAGATGGCGGAGTTGGATTAAAAAAATGGCTCATAATTCGAATTTTAGTAGGTCCATCATCACCACTCTCTTCTGTTGATGTTTTCTCATTTGAAGAACACGCTGACAAAATCATTGAAACAACTAGAGTAAGTACTAAAAGCAAATTGACCTTTCTTTTTCCCATCTTTTTTCTCCCCTTTTTCATTTTTTATGAATAAGATTTTAAGTTATAAAATCTAGTTCACTCCTTAATAGAGCCAATCATTACCCCTTTGGCAAAATGCTTTTGCAAGAATGGGTATACCAATAAAATTGGAACAATCGCGATAATCACTGCCGCCATTTTTAATGTTTGACTTGGCGGTGGCTGAACAAGTGGATCAACATCACCTAGACTGCTAGTTGAAGAGTCAATCAGCATATTTTGTAGTAAGACCTGAATCGGCCATTTACTAGAGTCATTTAAATAAAGTAAAGCATTGAAATATTGATTCCAATAAGCTACAGCGAAGAATAAACCAAATGCCGCAATAGCTGGAAGTGATAGTGGCAGAACAATTTTAAAGAATGCTGTTATCTCATTACACCCATCAATTGTCGCTGCTTCTACCAATGTTTCAGGAATCGAATCAAAGAATCCCTTCATCAAAATAACATACCAACCGCTTGATAAGGATACTAAGATGACAGACCAGATATTATTTAACAATCCCAACTCTTTTACAAGTAGATAATTAGGGATAATCCCCGGATTAAAGAGAATCGTAAATAATATGAATAGTAATATGATTCTTCTCCCACGAAACCTTTTTCGTGACAGAGCATAGGCTAACGTGGATGTAATAAGCAAACTAAAAAATGTACCAACAACTGCTAAAAATGTACTTACACCTAATGAGTTAATAAATACATCAGTTGATAACAAATATTTATAGGATGCTAAAGACCAATTTTCTGGAAAAAGCACAAGTTTCTTTTGGATATATTCTGTTGGATCTGTAAAAGAAACGACAAAAACATAATAAATTGGGAATAGGCTTATCAAAGCAACGATCCCTAGAATCACAATATTACATACATTAAAGATCCTCTCTCCTTTAGTTGCTTTCACTTCAACACCTCCTCTAATAAATACCTTCTTCTCCAAATTTCTTTGCCAAACGGTTGGCACCGACAACTAAAATTAATCCAACAAATGATTTAAATAATCCGATAGCAGTACTATAACTAAACTGTCCTTGCTGAATGCCAACTCGATACACATACGTATCAAATACCTCAGCTACCTCTGCCACAGCTCCGTTATACATAAGGAAAACTTGTTCAAATCCCACTTCCATAATATCGCCTAATCTTAATATGAGGAGAATTAAGATCACATTTCGAATAGCAGGCAATGTCACATGCCATATTTGCTGGAATCGATTAGCTCCATCCATTTTCGCCGCTTCATAAAGCTGTGTGTTCACACCGGCTATTGCTGCTAAGAAAATGATGGTCCCCCAACCAACTTCCTTCCATATTGATTGAGAGGTTAACATTAACCAAAATGTATTGGGATTTGTTAAAAATTGTACTTTTTCAAATCCTATAAAGACAAGGATCTGATTAATAAGCCCTTCAGATTGTGATAACATCATAAACGTCAATGTCGCAATAATAACCCATGATAGAAAATGCGGTAAATAAATAATCGATTGCACGGTTCTTTTGTAAAATTGACTTCTTAATTCATTCAACATGATCGCCAAAATAATCGGTAATGGAAAAAACAATAATAAATTTAAGAAGCTAATCGCTAACGTATTTCTAAAAATTAACCAGAAGTCCGGATTAGCAAACAATGTTTGAAAGTGTTTAAAACCAACCCACTGACTCTCTGCAAAACCCAGATAAGGTGAATAATCCTGAAAGGCGATCGCAATTCCCAACATAGGTACGTATTTAAATACAAGAAAGTAAATAATTCCTGGTAATGCAAGAAGGTATAAATACTTATCTTTTGCAAGTAGTCTATAGAGGCTTTTTATTTTCGGCTCCTTTTTGTAAACGGTTACTTTTTGCTTTATATCAATTTCTCTCTCCAATTTGGCACCTTCCTTCTTTTTATGCAATTCATTCTGCCCTTACTTGTTTGATTATTTTAAAGTTATTTCACGCCTCAATTTCCTGCAATGATACTTTTTATTTACAGTCAACTTTTTGGGTATTGCACTTTTTCTTTCACATTGACTTTTTTTAATAAAGCCAGTTTTATTAAGGGTTTAAGGCTAAGAAGAGATATTATAAGACCCCTGGTTATTTAATTATCAATAACGACAAAATATAGAATCGTAACATTTGAGAAAGAAAAACAAAAAAGTTTAATTAGTATTTTAGCTCTCACTATACAAAAAAAGATACCATTGGTCTCTACCAATCAGTATCCCTTGCATTATTGCCTATTGTTTTTCTTTTACGCGACCAATCGCTACTTCGTCACCGATTGGCAAAATAATTGATTCCAAGCTAGGCTCATTTTGCCATTCTATCATTTTCGCTTTCACTCCCTTCCTTATCCTTAATAAGAACGTATACAATATTCTGTATCTAAATTAGCAAATTTACCGATAACACGAACAAAAAGCATCCATTTAGGATGCTTTCGATTAGTATCATTACTTTTTTCCTCATGCGCCTACTAAACTGATTTAAACTTTTTGATAAATAGAGATAGTACAACATTTATTACCGTTAACACTAAAATTATGCGTTCACTTATTAATCAATCAGGTCTAAATGGTTAATTCAGAGTTTGAATTCAAGGAATTCAGTCCATTCATTATCCTCGCCACCTACTATACAAAATCAGTTGATAGACAACTGACGGTTTTTATATGTGTGGATTTTTAGCATGACCTTTTTACCTTAATAAACTTACGTTTGCCAACTTGAACAACCAATCCTTCTGTTATTGTTATGTTTAATTGCGGATCTTCTACTTTTTCACCATTAAGCTTCACGCCACTATTTCCAATCATTCTTCGTGCTTCACTTTTTGAATTTAGCAACTTCAATTGAACTAGTAAATCCACAATTGAGATTTCCGGACTACCTTCCCAAGTGACGACCGAAATTTCTTCGGGCATCGTTCCTTTTTGGAAGACAGAAACGAAATGACCTTCTGCCTTTTCTGCTGCTTCAACTCCGTGGTACATTCGAACAATCGTTTTAGCAAGCAGCATTTTTGCATCTCTTGGATGTAATATACCTTTCTCTAGCTCTTCCTTCACTTTTTTGATCTGATCTGGTGTAAAATCAGTGACTAGCTCAAAGTATTTACTCATTAATTCATCTGGAATAGACATTGCCTTTCCGTATATTTCTTGTGGACTTTCATCAATCCCAATGTAGTTTTTCTTCGATTTAGACATTTTTTCTACGCCATCAAGCCCCTCTAACAACGGCATTAATAAGGCGACTTGCTTTTCTTTTCCAAACTTTTCTTGGAAATGTCTTCCCATTAAAATATTAAAATGTTGATCTGTCCCACCTAGTTCGATGTCATTTTCTAAAACAACTGAATCGTATCCTTGCATTAATGGGTAAAAGAATTCGTGCAGTGATATTGGCTTATTAAATGCAATTCGTTCCTCAAAATCATCTCTTTCTAAAAGTCTTGCTACCGTTATTTTTCCGGCTAATTGAATCACATCCTCGAAATTCAATTTAGATAACCATTTAGAATTGTAGTGCAATTCAACCTTTTCCATATCGATAACTTTTGCAAACTGCTCAAAGTAAGTTTTCGCATTATGCTTCACTTCTTCATCTGTTAACTGCTTTCTTGCAATAGATTTCCCTGTTGGATCACCAATTTTCCCTGTAAAATCTCCAATAATAAGCTGAATAATATGACCATTTTCTTGAAATTGTCTCATTTTATTTAAGACAACGGTATGACCAAGGTGAACATCTGGAGCTGATGGATCCAAACCTAATTTGATTTTTAAGGGGCGATTTTCAACAATAGATTTTGCGATTTTAGCTTCTAAATCTTCAGTCGGGATAATTTCCTGTACACCTTGACTGTATAATTCAAGTTGCCTTTTTACTTCTAATAATTGTTCATCAGTTAATTTCATATTTAATTCACCCATTATAACTCCTCCTCTTTAAAAATATAAAAAACCACATCCCTAAAAAGGGACGTGGTTTGACTTTTGCACGCGGTACCACCCTTATTGAAGAATCATGATTCTTCCGCTCAACAGTTAACGGCTTTCGACCGTTCTTTGCTGCAAATTGTTGCAACAAAGAAAGCTCAAGGACTGTAATTCGTGCTATCTATATATCGATTCACACCACCCATCGACTCTCTGTTTACAGGGAGATAGCTACTACTTCTTTTCCTATCATCACTTATAAATATTTAATTTTTTGTTAGAAGCCATTATCTCTTATGACTTTTCTAAGTAGTTTTGCAAGTGATACTTGTTCTGATACTTCTAAACCAGAAACAATGCCAACTTCACCTTCATGAAAACGCGGATACAGCTCTTCTATCACTTGCTTGCCTTTTTCGGTCAATAAAACAAAGGTATTTCTTCGATCTTTCTCATCAACTTTTCGGTAGCAAAGCTCTTTTCGTTCTAATGTGTTTGTTATATTACTTATTGTGGCTTTTGATACACCAGCTGATTCTGCCAGTTTTTTTGTTTCAAGTGAGTCCCATATCCACAGATCATACAGAATAGAAAAGGAAGTCCAAGAAAGTCCATATTCTGAGAGTACCTCCTGCTCCATTTTATTCCTTAACCCTTGTGCTGCTCTATATATATTCGTTACAACTGCTATGGCATCTAAATTAAGTGAATCCAATGGTAACTTTGTCAATTGACTGATTGTATCTACTTCTTCTGGGAGTAATTCTCCATCACCATTATAGATATGAATAATAGCCCACCTACTTTTTTGATAATCGTTAGCTATGAAACGATTTTAACTAAAAATGAATTGATATGCAAGAGAATGGAATGAAAAAATCCAATTTTTTTATAAAATTGTTTTTCGCAAACTTTATTGCTTAAACAATAAGTATCGTTCATGGAGTAGAATATTTAATTATAGGAAGCACCTAAAAAGTTAACCTATTTCTTATAAAAACAAACACCCCCCATTTCGTTTATATGGGAGGTTGTTTTCAACTACTTTTCACTTATTTACTTGAATAGTATTCTCTGAGACGACAATGGCTTGCTCTTGTGCAAGCAGACATAATTCAGCAGCTTTAAA
>DASQMK010000691.1:0-6162 GCA_035645575.1 Metabacillus sp. | reverse complement strand
CAGGTGGAAGCGGCTTTAATCTATGAAAAACCATGATCGCTGATAAAATTATGATAATAAGTCCAATTATTAACCACTTTTTCCTCTTATTCATTCGGATCCCTCATTTTGTTTTTATCTCTCTTTACCCCTTTTTAAAAGGGAGAAATCCTTTGTAAAAAACAGTGTGTGTAAATAAAATGTTTCACGTGAAACTTACAAAGATCATCCTTGAAAATCTTAAATACAGACAAAACAAATGTCCTAAAACAAAAAGGAATATCATATGAAGAAGATATTTTATGGAGTATTGAGAAGTTTAAAACCCCTTTTCTTGGGCAAAAAGTCACTACAAATATGGTAGTATTAAAAAAGATCATGAGGAAAAACGTTAAGAATAAAAGGAGCATGAGAATATTCCTTTTATGAGTAATAGTCGTTTTATTGTGAATTGGTCCTTCATAACCTATATGAAGGACTTTTCCTATCCTGCCTCTCTCCCTTTTGTCCTTCATCCCACTATGAAACCTATGCCCTCCATTACGATAAAACTTTTCCGCCACATAAAAAAACAGCAATCTTACCCATAGATAAGATTGCTGCTTCTCAAGCCCCTCTATCATCTCCTGCTTTTCTTTCTGAATGAATTCTAACTCTCTTTTCCTTGCCTCAAATTGGTCAGTTAAATTTGATAGAACTTCATTTACTTTCGAGAACTGATTTTTTGTTTGTTCTAATGATTCACTTATCTTACTTTGGACCATCATATCTACGAAGAAACCATCTAAGAAAAAATCAGCAAACTTTAACATCCCAGAGATATCGACTTCGAGATGTGCTTCTTCTTGAACATCTAACAATTCCTTTTGAAAATAGCGCATACTCGTCTGAGCTCTATGGATGCTAGCCTCAGCTTCATCAATATGCTGGTGCTTTACAAAACTGGAAATCGTTCCGCCACCGAACATATCAAATGTTCCCCAATCATTTGCTTTTTTAAGTGAATTTTTAGCTTCCAAGAGGTCTCTTTTGACACGTACTCCAGCGACAATTGCTTCTTCCAGCTCTTGAATATATGCTTTAAGATTCCCCTCTTTCTCACTCAAGTCAAAAATTTTATCTGCATGTCGTGAGTGACTTGTTTTCATCATGTTCTCTTTTTCAAAAAGAAGTTGGTGATATTTGATTCTGTATTTTCGAGCGTATGTAGCTTATTATTTAGTTCAAGAAATGCTGAATCGATCTCCGATTTCGTTTTGTTTGCTTCTTCCAACCTGTGCTCAACAACAATGAGTTCCCGCTTTTCCTTTAACAGTATTTCATCCTTCGTTCCGGATAATAGAGCAAATACGTTTTTTAGACTCATTTTTTCAAGTTGGTTCACATCTTTTTCTTCTGACTTATATAAAATCTGCAGCTGGTTCACTCTCTTTTCAACTATTTCTAGTTCTTTGTGAAAATCCTTTAATTGAGCTTCATACTTTTGTTTTTTACGTAGTTCCCCTTTTATCTCAATCAGCTTTGCATTTATTTCTGAAAACATCGCGATTACTCCCGTTTCCCTTTTATCTTTTCCACGGAATAGTGGAAAAAAAGTTTCAAATACCAACAAGAGGAACAGGAAACTTTTTGTTTAAGATTTTCAATTCCGGGAATTCTAGTGATGTTGAAAATCTTTATCGTCAGTAAGATTTTTTGAATATACTATTCGATGGATTTCATCGTATTTTCTCATTTAGGTATGAAAAAGCTTTAAACTCAACTACTAAAAGTTTGTCCAATAATCTCTCTTTTCTCCAAGTCTGCTTTACTAATAAAGGGCTTACATTATTTTTAATTAAAAAGTTATAATCGTTTCACTTGACTAAAAGCAAATTCTATTTGATAATTTATATAAAATTAGAACGATTATAGATAATGTCTGTAATTGTTCAAATCACATTTTAGGAGGAAGATGAAACATGTCTCTAATTGGTACTGAAGTAAAACCTTTCGCAGCAAAAGCATTCAAAGATGGTGAATTCATCGATGTAACAAACGAAGATTTAAAAGGTCAATGGAGCGTATTCTGCTTCTATCCAGCAGATTTCACTTTCGTATGCCCAACTGAGCTTGAAGATTTACAAAACGAATATGAAAACTTAAAAGCACTTGGTGTTGAAGTATATTCTGTTTCTACAGATACTCATTTCACACATAAAGGTTGGCACGACAGCTCTGAAAAAATCGGTAAAATCAAATATGCAATGATCGGTGATCCATCTCAAGTGATCTCTCGTAACTTTGAAGTGTTAAACGAAGAAGAAGGTCTTGCTGATCGTGGAACTTTCATCATTGATCCAGATGGTGTTATTCAAACTGTAGAAATCAATGCAGGTGGTATCGGCCGTGATGCAAGCACTTTAATTAACAAAGTTAAAGCTGCTCAATATGTTCGCAACAATCCAGGTGAAGTTTGCCCAGCAAAATGGGAAGAAGGCTCTGAAACACTTAAGCCAAGCCTTGACCTTGTTGGAAAGCTGTAAGGAGCGTCATAAATGGTACTTGATGCAGATATTAAAGCACAGTTAGAACAATACCTTCAGCTATTGGAAGGCGATATTGTTCTAAAAGTTAGTGCTGGTAGTGATAAACTTTCAACTGATATGCTGGAGCTAGTAAATGAGCTAGCTTCCATGTCATCGAAAATTACAGTTGAGAAAGCAGATTTACCAAGAACACCAAGCTTTAGCGTAAATCGTGTTGGCGAAGATACTGGTGTTACGTTTGCTGGAATTCCGCTAGGTCATGAATTTACTTCATTGGTCTTAGCTCTTTTACAAGTTAGTGGAAGACCACCAAAGATTGATCAAAGTGTTATTGATCAAATTAAAGGCATTAGCGGTGAACATCACTTTGAAACATATGTAAGCCTAAGCTGTCACAACTGCCCTGACGTTGTACAAGCCCTTAATATAATGAGTGTTTTAAACCCTAATATCACACACACAATGATCGACGGAGCTGCTTTTAAAAAAGAAGTAGAAAACAAGAACGTGATGTCTGTACCAGCTGTGTACTTAAATGCTGAATTCTTAAGCGGTGGCCGTATGACACTTGAAGAAATTCTTGCTAAAATCGGTACTGCTCCTGATGCATCAGAGTTTGAGAACAAAGATCCTTACGATGTTCTAGTCGTAGGTGGAGGTCCTGCTGGTGCGAGTGCAGCGATTTATGCAGCACGTAAAGGGATTCGTACTGGTATCGTTGCTGAGCGCTTTGGCGGTCAGGTTCTAGACACAATGAGCATTGAGAACTTCATTAGTGTAAAAAGCACTGAAGGACCAAAGCTTGTCGCAAGCCTTGAGGAGCATGTGAAGGAATATGGCATTGATGTCATGAATTTACAACGTGCTAAAGGGATAGAAAAAAAAGATCTTTTTGAACTTGAGCTTGAAAATGGCGCTGTTCTAAAAAGTAAAAGTGTGATTGTTTCTACAGGTGCTCGTTGGCGTAATGTTGGCGTACCTGGCGAACAAGAGTTCAAAAACAAAGGTGTTGCTTACTGCCCTCACTGTGATGGTCCTTTATTTGAAGGTAGAGATGTAGCTGTTATTGGTGGAGGAAACTCTGGTATCGAGGCAGCAATTGACCTTGCAGGTATTGTAAAGCATGTTACTGTTCTTGAATTCAATCCAGAACTAAAGGCTGACGATGTCCTTCAAAAACGTTTATACAGCCTTCCTAACGTAACTGTTCTTAAGAACGTTCAAACAAAAGAAATTACAGGAACAGACAGTGTTAACGGCATTAAGTATATTGACCGTGAAACAGGTGAAGAACATCATGTTGAGTTACAAGGTGTATTTGTACAAATCGGCCTTGTTCCAAACACTGACTGGTTAGAAGGAATCGTTGAACGTAACCGTATGGGTGAAATTATTGTCGATAAGCATGGTGCAACAACTGTACCTGGTTTATTCGCTGCTGGTGATTGTACTGACAGTGCTTATAATCAAATCATCATTTCTATGGGATCTGGAGCTACTGCAGCTTTAGGTGCGTTTGATTACCTTATAAGAAACTAATCTAATAAAAGTGAAAGCTGCTCTTGCATCATAGATGTAAAGCGGCTTTCTTTATATATTATTTTATCCCATTCTTAACGGGCAGTAAGATTCGAGAGAAATAAAGAAGATAAGTGGGGGATGAAGAAAACCCCCACTTATGGAAGTCTCACTTTATTGTTCTTTGTTTCTAATACCATCCATCACAAAACGAACTGCATCTTCAATTTCTTCGTCATTAATAGAATAATCATTTAATAAAACTAAGCGGGAAGCTAAAAATCCCCCTATAAATGTTAAAACCATTTTTACGATACGGTCTGTAGGTATATCTACAAATTCACCACGCTCTTTAAATAAATCCAAAGCCTTATTTACGCGGGTGATAAAGTTCTCTGATAAAAGGGGCAATAAACTACTTTTAAGTTCTTCATTATATAAAATTTCCTTTATAACAACCTTAGCAATCTCCTTGTTTTCTAAAAAGAAATTGATTCTGTTTTTTAAAAAGGCTTTAAGAAAATCCTCAAATGTATGAACATTTGAAGACATAATTTCGTTAAACACTTCCTCTGCCATGGTCGGAAAGGATTCCTTAAAAAAAGGAAGAATAACAGAAAGCAATAAATTATCCTTCGTTCCATAATGTCTAAAAATTGTTCCTTCTGCTACCCCAGCAGCTTTGGCGATTTCACTAGTAGAAGTATTAGCATAACCTTTTTCAGCAAAAATAGTTATGGCTGCTTCGACAATTTTCTGTTGTTTTTCCGTTTGCTTCTTCGATAATTTTGCTTGAGCAATTAATGCATCCAACAACTTGCTTTCAGACACTTACCACACGCCCCTTCATTACCCACTATTATAGCTTACGGTACTTTTTCAGAGCAAATAAATTCAATATGATAAAGATTACGGCAAATGCAGCTAAGGCGTAGAGGTCTCCACGTATATCTGCAAATCCCAAGCCTTTGTACATGACACCCTTTAAAGCATCTGCTGCATAATACAACGGCATGATCTTTGCGATGGCTTGCAACCAATTTGCCATCCCTTCCAATGGAAAAATACCTGAAAAGAAAATTTGTGTTACAACTGCTACAGGGATAAATTGAACCATTTGAAATTCCGACGATGCGAACGATGATAGAAGAATCCCTAATGATAAGGCAACCAAAGCAAGCAGTAAATTAATCAGAATGACATTCCAAATTGAACCGACAAGTACCATGTCTAATACATTTATAGAATAAAGAACAATTACAACCGTTTGAAGAATAGCAAACACTCCAAAGCCGATTAAGTAAGCTGTTATGATTTCCCCTCTTCTAATAGGTGTTGCCATTAATCTTTCTAAAGTACCTGTTGTTCGTTCTTTTAATAAACCAATACCTGAGATTAGAAACACAAAGAAGAAGACAAAAAAGCCAATTAAAATTGGACTAAGAACATCAAAAAATTCTGTGTCGCTACTTCCGTATACATATTCAATTTCTAATGGGTCCTCTGAAGGCATCTCAAGCTTCATATCACTTTTCATCATCAATTCTGATTGAAACTGTTTATTCATTATCTGTTTTACTTTCATTTGCAGGCCTTGTGTTAAACCAGGGTCACTATTTAATAACATTAATTTCCATTCATTATCTTCTACTTTTAAATACCCATCTAAATCTTGTTCTACGATAACTTCCTCTATATTAGAATTTTCTTTGTATTCCTCTATTAAAATATTTGCCTCTTCAAACTGCTCAATTAATTGGTCACTAACATTCTCAACACCTAATGTTGGGTCTATATTTTCTCCATTAAATACTAGGTACATGAGAGTTAAGATTAATAAAGGAGCTATAAATAAAAGCGCCAGGGTTCGTTTATCTCTAAGCATTTGCTGAAATATTCGTCTAACTAATGCAGTTATTCTCATCATTTTTCCCTCCCTGCGTTTAAGAATACTTCATCAAAATTGCTTGCCTTGTATTGCTCTTTTAGTTCCTGTGGTGTCCCACTAGTGATGATCGCCCCATCCCTAACCATTGCAATGTAATCACATTTTTCCGCTTCATCCATCACATGCGTAGTGACAATAATTGTTTTTCCTTCTTGCTCCTTTAATCGGATAAGCTCCTTCCAAATACTA
>DASQMK010000690.1:0-9050 GCA_035645575.1 Metabacillus sp. | reverse complement strand
ACCTTTGAACTCTTCATAAATCACATCATCCATACGTGAGCCTGTATCTACTAAAGCAGTTGCAAGGATCGTTAAGCTTCCACCTTCTTCGATATTACGCGCAGCACCAAAGAAACGCTTCGGACGGTGGAATGCCGCAGGGTCAATACCACCAGATAGTGTACGGCCACTTGGTGGAATAACCAAGTTATAGGCACGAGCTAAACGAGTGATACTATCCATCAAAATGATAACATCTTTCTTATGTTCCACTAATCTCATAGCACGCTCAAGCACAAGCTCTGCGACCTTAATGTGGTTTTCCGGTACTTCATCGAATGTTGAGCTTACAACATCTCCAGCAACTGAACGTTCGATATCTGTTACTTCCTCTGGTCGTTCATCGATTAATAGTACGATAAGTTCTGCTTCTGGATTATTTGTTGTAATGCTGTTGGCGATTTCTTTTAATAGCATCGTTTTACCCGCTTTAGGTGGTGCGACGATAAGACCACGTTGTCCAAAGCCAACAGGGGCAATGAGGTCCATGATTCTAGTAGATAAATAATTTGGTTTAGTTTCTAGAAAAATTTGTCTATCTGGATATAGAGGAGTTAGTGCTGGGAAATGAACACGTTCCTTAGCTGTTTCTGGATCTTCCCCATTTACAGCTTCTACATGTAATAAACCATAATAACGTTCGTTTTCTTTAGGAGGTCGTACCTTTCCTGAAACTTTATCACCATTTCGTAGATCGAAACGTCTAATTTGGGAAGCCGAAATATAAATATCCTCTGAGCTAGGAGAATAATTGATTGGTCTTAAGAAACCAAATCCTTCAGATTGGATAATTTCTAAGACACCTTCCATAAATAATAAATCCTCTTGCTCAGCATTTGCTTTTAGGATTGCAAAAATTAACTCTTTTTTTGTTAGCTTGCTGTAGTAAGATACCTTATATTGACGTGCAAGCTCATATAATTCTTTCAATTTCAAATGTTCCAATGAAGAAATTGAAACCTGACTCATAAAAACACCACTCTTTTTCAATTTTCAATTTTAATATACTTTTCACCTATCAATATTCAAACTCAATTCAAATTTGAAAACTTGTCTAATAGTAAATGCTATCTTTTGCACTAACGAAGAGAAAAACTAGTACGTTTTGGATAGAGAAGGAAATGAAGGTGAGCTTGAAGTAGTTTTTGTAGTATTCATTCAATGCAGCACTCTTTATTTTTACCCTATTTCAAAGATTTAATCAATCATTTTTGGAAATTCTACTTGTAGTAAGAGGCGGGAGATGAAGAAACCATAATAGAAATCAAGGATAGATCTATCCTTGATTTCCCTATTCTAGCTTTAAGAATTTTGCAGCTGTTCAATTTCTTTTTCCGTCATTTTTTCACGCCAAATGGTTGCGCCAAGTCCTGTTAATTTTTCTTCTAACTGACTGTATCCGCGATCAATATGTTCTAATCCTGTGATCTCCGTGATCCCATCTGCCATTAAGCCTGCACATACTAACGAAGCACCTGCACGCAAGTCACTTGCCTTCACTTTTGCTCCCTGAAGCTTCGTTGGGCCAGATACAATAGCAGAGCGTCCTTCTACCTTTATTTTCGCACCCATTCTTCTAAGCTCATCGATATGTTTAAATCGAGCGGAATAGATGGTATCTGTCACAACACTTGTTCCTGTTGCATTTGTCAGGAAAGATGTAAACGGCTGCTGAAGATCTGTTGGAAAGCCTGGATAGACAAGCGTTTTAATATCTACCGCTTTTAATTCTTTTTGTCCACCAACAATCAGTATTTGATCATTGCTTGTTTCAATATGCAGTCCCATTTCCCTAAGCTTGGCAATTAATGATTCTAAGTGCAATGGAATGACATTATCAATCATCACTTCTCTTCCCATTGCAGCCCCAATAATCATATATGTACCAGCTTCAATCCGATCAGGGATAATCGAGTGACGGCAACCGTGCAGCTTCTCAACACCATCAATTCGAATAACATCTGTACCAGCGCCTTTTATCTTTGCCCCCATACTAGTAAGTAAAGTTGCTACATCAATGATTTCGGGTTCCTTTGCGGCATTCTCAATGATCGTTCTTCCCTTTGCTAAGACAGCGGCAAGCATAATATTAATCGTTGCTCCCACGCTTACCACATCTAAATATATACGAGCGCCTTTCAGCTCATCTGCCCGTAGGTAGATCGCTCCTTGTTCATTGGTAATTTGTGCACCTAGTGCCTCAAATCCTTTAATATGCTGATCAATGGGACGAGGGCCTAAATGACAGCCACCAGGAAGGCCAATAACAGCTTTTTTAAATCGGCCAAGCATAGCCCCCATTAAATAATATGAAGCTCTAAGCTTTTTCACTTTTCCATTAGGTAAAGGCATTGAAATCATAGAAGATGGATCCACCATCATTTCATTGTTTTTTAATTCTACTTTACCACCAATTTCTTCTAATAAATCACCTAAAATATTGACATCAGAAATGTTTGGTAGTCCCTCAATTGTGACAGGAGATTCAGCGAGTATTGTCGCTGGAATGAGGGCAACTGCACTGTTCTTTGCTCCACTAATTGAAACAGTCCCGTTTAGTAAATCGCCGCCGGCAACTTTTAATTTTTCCATGTTAGTCTCCCTTCTAAGAAGTTGACTTCCGGAAAGAACATCAAGGGCGAAGCTATTGTACACAAGTAAGAAAGTTAAAATTTTGTACTTAGTTTGAGTGTCTAGCTCCAGCGCCTAGCCCCTTTAGGGTCTAGCCACAAATGAATTGAAGACAAAGAACGTCTCCTATTCATTTGCGCCTTAATTGCCTGAGGCTGACCAAGGCACTTGCGCTTTTCTAATTATGTATACGTTCACACGTCCATCATGTTTTCCGAATTTAAACATCTTGTCAACATTAATTCCAAATTTAAGATCAAGCTGTTTATCTATTTTATTGCCCTTAATTCTTCTGTAAATACATAAGATTTATACTTATGTACTAATTTCGGCAAAATGAATCATACCATCCTCTTATTATTAAACCATCTATAAGGCTGGACAACAATATTTTACTATTAAGAAATGCGACATTTCCTCTTTTTATACGTTTGGTTTTCGGTTATCAAATGTAGAAGATTTTAGAAAAACTTTGGTTTGTCGCCAAGCCCTAACGGCGAAAGCCTTAGTTTTCCTTATACTATCATCATTAAACTTTAATTCTTTCTGATAGTACCAATTATTTTGCGGATATTCATAATGAAGATTTGTAAGCAGGACTAAAATTGAAAACGGACAAGCACCAGCGAGTCCGTCCAACTACTATTCTATCAAGATTAGTCATCTAGGTAAAGGATTAGGAGGATGCAAAGATTTTTGTTAGCGCTTTCTTAATATTCAGAATATAACCGCCTTTAATAAGAAAGGCGGCTATATTGTTATCCATTATAGGATTAAGCTTTATTAGAAGAACCAAATTCACGCATTTTACCGATAACAGTTTCTTTAATAGCGTCACGAGCTGGTCCTAAGTATTTACGTGGATCGTATTCGTTTGGCTTCGCAGCTAACACTTCACGAACTACTTTTGCAGAAGCAATTTGGTTCTCAGTGTTAACGTTGATTTTCGCTGTACCGAAAGAAATAGCTTTTTGGATATCTTTTGTTGGGATACCAGTACCACCGTGTAATACTAATGGCATGTTTGTAAGGTTAGCGATTTCTTCCATTTCTTTGTATCCTAAGTTTGGCTCACCTTTGTAAGGTCCGTGAACAGAACCAAGTGCTGGTGCTAGGCAATCAATACCAGTACGTTTTACTAGCTCATTACATTCTTGTGGATCAGCATAGATTACGCCTTCTGCCACAACGTCATCTTCTTGTCCACCAACAGTTCCAAGCTCAGCTTCTACAGATACACCTTTTGAATGAGCGTACTCAACAACCTTTGCAGTTGTTTCAACGTTCTCTTCAAATGGGTGATGTGAAGCATCGATCATAACAGATGTAAATCCAGCATCGATTGCTTCTTTACATTTTTCAAAGCTTGAACCATGATCAAGATGAATCGCTACAGGAACAGTGATGTTGTAGTCTTCGATAAGACCTTCTACCATTTTAACAACTGTTTTGAAACCGCCGATGTAACGTCCAGCACCTTCAGATACACCAAGAATAACTGGTGATTTTTCTTCTTGAGCTGCTTGCAGAATTGCTTGAGTGAACTCAAGGTTATTGATATTAAATTGACCTACTGCATATCCTGCGTCTTTTGCTTTGTTAAGCATTTCTGTCATTGAAACTAAAGGCATTTCGAAAATCCTCCTAATAGACCTTATTTTCTTATACAGAAAAGTATATCATACCTAGCATGACCAAATAATTTCCTTATATGTAAACTTCGCATGATCACTTTTCACATCTTATAGCATACCAATATCTTCACAAAACGGCAACAATTCGACATATATTTGGGTAATATAATGTTACGAGGTTTGACAAAATCAAACGTGTTTCATTTATACTAAACCTTTATCTATAAGGGTTTTCCCTTCATATATGAGGATTAGTTTGCTTTAAGTGGTAAATATTTCCTTACCGCATCTCTGATCTCATCGATATCAAAAGGCTTTGCAAAATGCGTAAGTGCCCCTAAGTCCTTTGCTTCTTGGATCATATCCAGCTCGCCATAAGCTGTCATAATGATCACACGGATATCTTGATCTACGACCTTCATTCGTTTTAAAATTTCAATACCGTCCATTCCAGGTATTTTCATATCAAGCAATACTAAATCTGGTGAGTGATTTTCCACGATCTCTAATGCTTGAAATCCATTTGCTGCTTGAAATGTTTGATATCCTTCTTTTTGAAATACCTCATTTAATAAAATACGAATTCCATACTGATCATCCACAATTAAGATCTTTTCTTTTAGCATCCTGCATACTCCTCTTATGTTTTATTGTTAATCTAATATAAAAAAGAAAAAAAGCCTAAAACTCCCGCTCAACAACCACTACATTACTTATAACGAAAGGTAATTTTTTACCCACTTCCGCAATCTACATAACTAATTCGTCTCAAACCTTTTTTTCCCTGCATGTTTTCTTTTTCTTTTCTCGACAATTTCTGACCGTATTGTCATATTATAGACTTTTCTTTACCGATTTAAGCTTATCATAAAAGCGAAACTTCAATACCATTGACTTTCTTCTCCACCTTATTATCGCTATAATATACCATACATGAGAAAGGAGACTGTCTCTTATGATGAAAATATTTACAACACAATTAACAGGGCATTTCAACCGAATCTTAGACCAAGAGGAATTTTCTATAGAGGATAGTGCTAGGCTATTGGCACAAGCGTTGATGGGTGAAGGAACATTATACATTTACGGACACAATGAGTTACATAGCATTGTGACGGAAGCTAAGAACAGTAGTGAGCCACTACTTCGAACTGAAGCGCTTCTTGATGAAAATGGCAAAATGAAAGAACTGTCTCAAGCAGATCGAGTTCTCCTCTTTTCATACCGTTCAACAGATTCTGATGCTATTTCACTTGCAAAACAGCTAGCAGAAATGGGTATTCCAACTGTCGGGGTATCTGCCATTGTGAAAGGAGAAGCTGCGGGATTAGAGGCAGTAACAGATTTTCATATTGATACAAAATTACGTCAACCTTTAATTCCTGGTGATGATGGTCAAAGATACGGCTATCCAGCACTGATGACAGCTTTATATGTATATTATTCTCTAAAGTTTACAATAAATGAGATTTTAAGTGAATATGACAAGGAGTAAAGAGACAAAAAATTTATTTACTTTTAAAACTTCAAACAAGAATAACCCTGTTCTAAATATTAGAACGGGGTTAAGGTATAGGTATTTAAATCTTTGATGTAAATACTTCACTATCCTAAAAAATATAACAATAAAGCCCTTTGGGACAGTCTCTTCATCTAAAACCATGCTACGACATCATTACAACATATATGGATATTTAAAAAAAAAATGAAAAATGGTTAGTTGTTTATTTACTGTGTTTACTTGGATGATAAGTATTTTACATAAATAGCTTGGGAAGTATTTATTGTTTTGCAGCCTTCTAAATCTTCTTCATGTAGCAATCCTAGTTGGATGGCTGATTTTATTTTCCCTTCATCTGGCTTTTTTTCAATAAGATCGAGCAGATTTAACTCTTCAAGCCTTTTAACGGTCTGTTGCTGTTTAAATTTTACTGTATTTCTTATTTGTCTTTGCAATTTGTAATCCCGCAGGACCATTTCTCCTTTAGCATTTTTACCCACCGACAAATCAAAATATTCATTAAAAGCTCTCTTCAATTCATCAATTTCAGTTTCCACTTCTTTTTTCTTATGCTGAAGTTCAAGAAAATGAGCTAGCATCTCTCTTGTGATGACAGTTTCATTCGCCAACCTTATCCCCTCATTTCACAGATGATAGTTCATCATATTGTGAAATTAAGTAAGATATTCACAAAAGAACAAATGTTCCAATTTTATTCTTTCATTCAAAAAGCGACGATTTTAGGCTATCCCCACAGTTCCTGCGGTTAATTCGCAACGCTTTATTTCGAAGATTGATACTAGCGTTCAAATCTCTTAGGTGATGAACTTTACAGTTTTGATGAAATTAGATCTGCGACGAGGATATAGCGCTCGGGTGATGCCCCGATAAAATCAAAAGGGTAGCATGTAGAAACCGTTAGTGTTGCTCTTGGTTTCGGAACAATGACTGTTCGGTCGTCCTTGTCAACAATACGCACTTTTTTCACTTTATACGTAAATTCCCCTGCAGATGTTTTAACAACTAAAAGGTCGCCTTTTCCAACCTCACCCAGCTTACGAAACACTGTATCGCGATGCCCTGATAGGACGGAATTATCTTTTTCACCAGGCAGAACACTACCTGCGAAATGCCCCACTCCTTTTTCCAGTTCTTCTTCAGCTGTTCCGTGATAGATTGGAAGCTTTGCCTCTAATTTTGGAATAATAAGCTCCCCAATATTTTCTCCCTTTTCAGGACGTTCAGGATAAAGAGGTTCTTGTTCTTGTTCTTGTTCTTGCTCTTTATTTTGTTCCTTCTCATTAGTCGCTTTCAAATCTGACTTTACTTTATAGTTCTCAGCATCTACTTGACCTGTTTTAAAAAGAAGATATCCTTTTAAAAAAGTATAGGCATTTGTACTTCCAAACCACAGACCAAACAAAATGAACGAAACAGATATAGAAAGAAGAAGCAAACGTTTTGTGCGTTTGCTCCGCTTGACTTTTCTACTTCTTGTCCTTCTCATTTATTAAATTCCTTTAGCTTTTAAACGTCTGAATATAGTAAAACCAACTAAAACAAGTGCAAGTCCAACTATTGCATTTCCAGCATGTTCAGAAGCTGTCTTTGGAAGCTTGCCTCCTTTGAGTGTTTTGACAGATGGTTTCACTGCCTTTGGTCTTTCAGATACTTTTTGATTTTTTGTTACAATTTCCTCTGCTTGCTTAATGTCTTTTCCAGTTTCCTTTATTAATTCTGAGCCAAACATATCTGCTGTTAGCAGTATATCAGCAAGAAACTCGCCTTGTTTGTTATATATTTCAATTAACAGATCATAACCGTTTGTTGTATCCATTGTCATCAAAGTTTCAAATGACACTGTTTGTTTTTCACCGTCTTTAACAAGATAATACTTTGTTTCTATTTGGAAAAGATCAAGCATGTCACTAAAAATATCAAAAAGCTCTGCGATTTGTTCAGCAGTTAGTTCTTCAGCAGATTCAAAATCTTCAAACGCCATCATTCTATCACTAAGCTCGATCAGTTTTTCTAAAAAAGCAGGATCTTCAAAATCAAGCGTTTCAAGATGAGCAAACAGTTTCTCAACTTCCTCATCCGTCAGACCAATCTCTGTAAAAAGTCCATAAATTTCGTCTAAATACTCGTCACCGTTTACATAAAAGTCAACAGCCAACTCTAGATCTTCAATATATTCATAGTTTTCAATAGAATCGTCATTTTCATTTAAAAACTGTTCAAGATCCTCTTTTGAGTCAAAGCCATATTCATCAAGAAGAATCTGAAGGTTTTCTTCATCAATTGGAGTTCCTTCCATGCCATTTAAATAAAAATCAACATATTCAAAAAGTTCTTCTTCAAAAATAATGTATGTTCCATCTAATACATCCTGACCTTCTTCAATATCACCATATTCGACAAGAAGCTCATTTAACTCATCACGGGTCAATTCAAATCTCTCAAGTACAGGTTGAATAGATTCTTCCATAAGAGGGGTTCCAAGCTGATCAATAGACTCAAAATCTTTTAAATACCATTCTTTACTTTCAATATAATTGATATATTCTTGCTTGTCCCAACCAATACCCTTTAAAAACTTTTCAAATTCAGGTTCGTTCGACTCAATTGCAAAAGTTGAAACAGGTAAAAGTCCAAATCCAAGTAAAACAGCCAAAAGCACCAATAGTAAACGCTTCATTCCTTGTCCCCCTAAGATTATTTATATAATATCTAGAATATTATAAATCTAAAGGTCGTATTTAGATATAGGATTTTTTTGCTATAAAAAGGATATTTTGTGGATTATTATAAAAATTTCGATAATCTGTAAATCACCAAGACCTAAAATGTAAAAATTCATAAAAAATAAAGGGTGAAACATATTAATCAAAACTAATATGTTTCACCCTTTTACTTCTTGTTCAATAAACATGCCCGTTCGCTAAACAGAAAAAATCTCTAGTCACTCTTCAATTTTCTCAGAACTATTATCTGTTTTTAACCAACCTAATGGACTCATATTAACTTTGTTTGCCCCTGCATAGCTTGTAAGTGTTGCCACAACACTATTTAATGGGAGTACATTATAAGTATAAGGTAACTCCTCGTTAAATTTATATTCGAAGGTAAATGGTTCAGCCGGTGGATTCATTTTACTCATATTTTCACTTCCTACAATATGTGAAGACCAAGCCCAATTTCCTATCGTTGATTTGTCATACCATGTAAATCCTTTATTAAATAGA
>DASQMK010000689.1:0-16628 GCA_035645575.1 Metabacillus sp. | reverse complement strand
ATGCTTATAAAAAGGTAGTTGATCAGCTGATTGAGTTAGCGGAGCTAATTATCGAAAAAGTCCAAGAAGCGCGGTACTCTTCAAATGGATCGGCTATTGTGGAAAATGTTCGTATATTTTTAGACAAGCATTATGCAAGTGAAATTTCCTTGAAGACCTTATCAGACCAGTTCCATATTAATAGTGCCTATTTATCAGAGTTGTTTAAATTTCACGTCGGTCAAAATTTTAGTGACTACCTGATCAACTTAAGAATGGAAAATGCAAAAGTATTCTTAAAAGACAGACAGCTTAAGATTATTGATGTTGCTTATTTAGTCGGGTTCTCAAATTCAGGTTATTTCAGTACAGTGTTCAAAAAATATGTTGGAAAAACACCGGCAGAATTTCGCAAAGAGTTTGCTGAATAATTGATGAGAAAGGAAACGATATGAAAAAACGATCCGCCATTATTAGTGTTATTCTTTTCATCATAGCTATTGCTTGCTATCTACTTTCTTTTTTCATTACTTACTCTGATAATCAAGATGAAAGTCCAGTCGAGAATGAAGATAAAACTCAACTTACGTTTTGGAGAAATTATGGGACAAAATTAGAAAATGATGCTTATAAGGAGTTAATTACAGCATTTGAGAAAGATCATCCTCACATTGAAATTCATATGGTTTCGGTTCCATATGGAGATTATGAATTAAGATTACGAACTGAAATTGCTGCCGGAAATCCACCGGATATTATGTCAATTGATAGCCCTAATTTGGCTCTTTATGCACACTCAGGATCACTTTTATCTATTGACCATTTGATGAAATCTGAAGGGGATATTGATGATATCCCGCCTTCAACACTTGAAGGGTTAAAGTATAATGGAGAAATATATCTTTCACCAGTAGTAGAGTCTGGGGTCGCTCTTTTTTATAATATCCGTCTATTCAAGCAAGCCGGCATTCCATTGCCATCAAAGGATCCACATTCACCATCGACCTGGGAAGAGGTTTTGAAAATAGCCCAGACATTGAATAATCCAGCTGAGGAAATTGTTGGAATAGATCCTGCACAGGGATTTAATGATGGAGAATCACCAGCTTATTTTAAACTACCATTTTTATGGCAATTTGGTTCAGATGTGTTAAGTCCAAAATCCGATACGGCAGAAGGGTACTTGAATTCTGATGAAGCCCTAGAAGCATTGCAATTTTATCAAGATCTGTATCATAAGCAAAAAGTAGCTGTTGTAGAACTACCTCCAGATCCATTTGTATCCGGCTATATTGCCATGTCAGTAATGGGTTCTTGGATGTTAGCAGATTTTGAAAAGAACTTTCCGGATTTTACGTTAGGAGAAGACTTTGGAGTTGCTCCATTACCGAAGGCGAAATATCAGGTTACACCAAATGGAGGGTGGGCTCTAGGAATTTCATCGAAATCTAAGCATCCTGATGAAGCATGGGAATTTATTAAATATGTGACTAGTTTTGAGGGGTCCAAGAAGTATGTAGAAATGACAGGAGACTTGCCGGCAAGATACTCAGTAGCAAATGAATTTCCAGAGCTTACAAATTATCCGAAAAACATCTTTGTTCAACAAACCCAAAACTATTCAAAAAATCGTCCAGTTACTCCAGCGTATCCTGTTATAAGTGAAGCGATTAAGGAGCTTTTTGAAGATGTTGGTATCGGTGGCAAAGATATAAGGTCATCAGCAGATAAAGCAGTTGAAAAAATTAATAAGAGTTTAAAAGATGTGGAAAGTAGAAAATGAGGTTGTCCTTAAGGGCAGCCTCATTTTTGTTCCAATATCCGACTTTATAAGTTATGTACTTAGTTTCGGTGTCCAGCTCCGAAGCACAGGATGTGCAAGTACAGTCTTTGCGACAGGACGTCGCGAATATAGACTGCCAGCACCTATCGCCTATCAAACTTCAGTTCATCTCCCTCGATAAGTCAACATCGGTTCATTTCGCTTACCGTGTTTCCTTTATCTCCGTTGATGCTCCTCCAGTTTGTAAGGCGATGATCAAGGCGCTTACGCTTTTCTAATTCAAATTCCAAAAAATTTATATATCAAGTTCCAAAGATATTAAAATATTCCGTTTTCTTTGTTTGATATAGTTTAAATCACATAGACAAGAAAAGAATAAATGACGAGGGACAACTTTATGATTGAGAGGTTTGAAATCGCTTACTAGAAACGTTTCTATTTCTAGTTCCAATTTATTCACTAAAGGGGGTTAACAGAATGCAAGAAATAACAAAGGTGGAAAGTGATGCCCAACTATCCGTTCAAGCTGTGAAAAATACAAAACTTAAGAGCAATATCGAGTATATAAAAAAGAACTATTTTCTCTATTTACTTATTGCTCCTGCAGTTATTCTTACGATCATTTTTAAGTATGTTCCGATGTACGGGGCCATCATTGCCTTTAAAGATTTTAGTACGATCAAAGGAATATTAGGAAGTGAGTGGGTAGGGTTTAAGCATTTTGAGGATTTCTTAACCTCTCCAAATTTTGAAGTGATTTTTATGAGTACACTTAAGCTTAGCTTGTACGGATTATTACTAGGTTTTCCAGTACCCATTATTTTAGCATTAATGCTAAATCAAGTCAGAAGAAACGCAGTTAAGAAAAATGTTCAGTTGATCTTATATGCACCAAACTTTATCTCTGTAGTTGTTATAGTCGGGATGTTGTTCATCTTCTTATCACCAACAGGCCCAATCAATAACATCATTTCATTTATGGCAGGAAAACCGGTTATGTTTATGTCAGAACCAGAATACTTCAGATCAATCTATATTTTATCTGGAATTTGGCAAGCAGCAGGTTGGTCTTCTATTGTCTATGTTGCTGCATTAGCGAATGTGGATCCTGAGCTTCATAATGCTGCGACAATTGATGGGGCTAATATTTTACAAAGAATTATTCATATCGATTTGCCAACATTGAAACCATTAATGGCAATTATCTTTATTTTAGGTGCAGGTGGAATTATGGCGATTGGATTTGAAAAGGCATACTTAATGCAAACATCCATGAATATACCAGCTTCTGAAATTCTTCCAACCTATGTATATAAAGTAGGTTTACAAGCAGGAGATTATGCTTATTCAACAGCTGTAGGGCTCTTTAATTCAGTTATCAACGTTATTTTACTGGTTGTCGTGAATTTCGTTGTGAAAAAGTTAAATGAAGGTGAAGGATTATATTAATTGGAAAGGAGGATTTTCAATGATCAAGCATACTCGTATGGATCGAATGATTTTATCATTAAATAGCATTTTCTTATGTTTAGCAGTTCTCGTCGTTTTAGTTCCGTTGGTTTATGTCGTTATTGCTTCATTTATGGATCCCACTGTCTTATTGAACAAAGGTTTGTCCTTCAATATTTCTGATTGGAGTCTAGAAGGTTACAAGAGAATCTTATCAGATGATGCCATGGTAAGAGGCTTTTTAAACGCTATTCTCTACTCAGTGGGCTTTTCAATCATTACTGTTGTCGTTTCAGTACTCGCAGCCTTTCCTTTATCTGTTCAAGGCTTTGTAGGAAAAAACTTCTTTATGACTTTATTTCTTATCACGATGTTTTTTAGCGGAGGATTGATCCCAACTTACTTAGTTGTGAAAGATTTAGGAATGTTAAATACTATTTGGGCCATTTTGCTCCCAGGAGCTGTGAATGTGTGGAATATCATCCTAGCAAGAACTTATTTCAAGGGCATTCCAAATGAATTACATGAGGCTGCAAAAGTTGATGGAGCTTCAGATTTACTTATATTTTTCAAAATTGTGTTACCGCTTTCTAAGCCAATTATATTCGTTTTAGCACTTTATGCGTTTGTTGGTCAGTGGAACTCATATTTTGATGCAATGATTTACCTTGAAGATCCAAAACTTCATCCACTTCAGTTAGTTTTAAGGTCAATCTTAATTCAAAACCAGGCGGAGCCAGGAATGATTAGTGACCAGCTAGCAATGGCTGAATTGGCAAAAGTATCGGAAATGATTAAGTACTCAGCTATTGTTATTTCAAGTCTACCATTAATTGTGATGTATCCATTTTTCCAAAAATACTTTGAAAAAGGTGTCATGGTTGGTTCGTTAAAATAGAGAACCAATTAGATATAGATAATAACAATCTACTATTGGGGGTTAGATTATGAAAAATGTGAAAAAATTTGTATGGTCTTCTGCAGTTGTGATGCTTTTGCTATCTGGCTGCAACAGTAAAAATGTCTCTTCTTCTGAGGACTATGAGCTTTCTGATATTTCCTTTCCATTAAAGGAAGAGGTAACACTTAAATTTATGACACAAAGCTCTCCGTTGGCACCTAAAGATCCAAATGAAAAATTAATTTATCAAAGATTAGAAGAAAAAACAGGAGTCAATATTGAATGGAAAAACTATACAAACGATGTTTTCGTAGAAAAAAGAAATTTAGCTATAGCTAGTGGTGATCTGCCAGATGCGATTATGGATGCTGGTTATGGGGATTATGACTTATTAAAACTAGCAAAAGATGGCGCGATAATTCCTGTTGAGGATTTAATTGATCCATACATGCCGAACCTACAAAAAGTGCTTGAGGAAGCTCCTGAGTATAAAGCGATGATGACAGCTCCAGATGGGCATATTTATTCTTTTCCATGGATAGAAGAGCTTGGGACAGGGAAAGAAAATATCCATTCAGTTGATGATTTTCCTTGGATTAATGTAGAATGGCTGGAAAAATTAGGGCTAGAAATGCCAACAACAACAAAGGAATTAAAAGAAGTACTAATAGCTTTTAAAACAAAGGATCCAAACGGAAATGGTGAAGCAGACGAAATTCCGATGTCGTTTATTATTAATCATGGTGGCGAGGATCCAGCCTTCCTATTTGGGTCCTTTGGACTTGGAGATAACTGGGATCATACAGTTGTAAGTAATGAAGGAGAAGTTTTATTCACAGCTGCTGATGAAGGCTATAAAGAAGCAATCTCCTATTTTAGCGACTTATATAAAGAAGGTCTGATTGATGTTGAAGCATTTGAGCATGACTGGAATACGTATCTAGCCAAAGGAAAAGATGAACGTTATGGAATGTATTTTACATGGGATAAAGCTAATATTACAGGTATGAATGATAAATATGATCTAATGCCTCCTTTAGCGGGTCCGGATGGTCATGTGAATGTTGCAAGAACAAATGGCATGGGCTTTGATCGAGGAAGAATGGTTATTACGAGTGCAAATAAAAACTTAGAGCTAACTGCTAAATGGATTGATCAATTATATGATCCACACCAATCTGTTCAAAACAACTGGGGAACATATGGAGATGAGTCTCAACAAAATATTTTTGAATTTGATGAAGCTTCTGGTATGTTGAAGCATCTACCGTTGGATGGAGCTGCTCCTGTTGAGGTACGACAAAAAACAAGCATCAATGGCCCACTTGCGATTTTAGATGAATACTACGGTACAGTCACGACCAAACCAGATGATGCTGCATGGAGACTAGATCTAATGAAAGAGGTCATGGTTCCTCATATGAAAGCTGAGAACACGTATCCAAAAGTGTTTTTCTCGATAGAAGAATTGGATAAACTCGCAACAATTGAAACAGATTTGTTTGCTTATGTAAACAGAAAAAGAGCGGAATGGATGACGAACGGAAAAGTTGAAGAAGAATGGGATGAATACTTGGCTGAGCTTGATCGATTAGGCTTACAAGAATGGTTGGAAATTAAACAAAAAGGATATGATCGAAATCAATCATAATTAGAAAAGCGCAAGCGCCTTGATATGACCCCGAGGCAGTTACTTACGCGACGTCCTGTCGCTATAACTGCACTTGCACGTCCTGTGCTTCGGGTCTAGGCGCTGGAGCTGGACACTAAAACTAAGTACAAAATTTATAAATTCTGATATAAAAATAATGGAGGCTAACAACTAGCCTCTATCGTGGAAGAGCTCGAAATCTGTCAATTGATAGATTTTCGATGAAAGTTGATAGATTATTTGTAGAAGTTGAATGATTATTTTAGAAAGTTGATAGATTCACCTAAAAAGTTGATAGATTCTTCATCCAATAAAGAAAATTCCCATGAAAAAGGAGCTGTAAGAAATGGTTCAAAAATTAAATGAAAAATATCGTCCTCAATTTCATTTTTCACCACAGGAAAAATGGATGAATGATCCAAATGGGATGGTGTTTTTTGAAGGAGAATACCATTTGTTTTATCAATATCATCCATCAAGCACGACATGGGGGCCTATGCACTGGGGACATGCGGTTAGTAAGGATTTAATCTATTGGGAGCATCTGCCGATTGCATTGCATCCTGATGAGCACGGAACCATATTCTCAGGTAGTGCAGTGGTTGACTGGGATAATACGACAGGCTTTTTCAAGGATCAGCCTGGATTAGTTGCAATCTTTACACATCATGACACTTATCCTGAATCTGATAGAGTCCGTCAGAGACAAAGTCTGGCTTATAGCAGTGACAAAGGGAGAACATGGCAGAAATATGAGGGAAATCCGGTATTGGCAGATGTTTCAATGACAGACTACCGCGACCCTAAAGTGTTTTGGCATGAGCCTACAAACAAGTGGATTATGATTCTTGCTACAGGGCAGTCAGTCACCATATATACATCTCCAAACCTAATAGATTGGAAGTTTGCAAGCCGATTTGGAGAAAAGGAGGGTTCACATGCTGGATTCTGGGAATGTCCTGATCTATTCCCATTACCAGTTGATCAAGATCCGACCAATCAGAAGTGGGTCATGATCGTTAGTATAGGTGATACAGGAGAATGGATCGAGGGATCAAGAACTCAATATTTTATTGGGGATTTTGACGGAACAACTTTTGTAAATGATAACGAAGCTGAAAATGTTTTATGGTTAGACTTTGGAAGAGATAATTATGCGGGTGTTAGCTGGTCAGATATTCCGGAGGTAGACGGTAGACGAATCTACCTTGGTTGGATGAGCAATTGGAGATATGCCAATCTTGTACCAACAAAGGAATGGAGAGGGGCCATGACATTGCCTAGAGAATTAACCTTAGTCACTACTAAGGATGGAGTTCGATTAAACCAAAAACCTATAGCAGAGATAAGCAGGCTAAGACAAGAATGTTGCTATCATCAACAAGAGGTAATTGACAAAAATCAACCTGTATCTATTACTCTTAATCATCCGTTGCAGGAAATAAATATCGAATTTGAAAATATAGATGCGACAACATTTGATTGTGTGTTTAAGCATTCAAATAATGAGGAAACTACTCTTCGTTACAATATCGATAACGAGGAATTGATTGTTGATCGCTCGAATTCAGGTGACCATAGTTTTTCCCAATCATTCCAAACGGCACAGTATGCTCCTTTATCAATGGTGAATAATCGGATAAAGCTGCAAATTTTCATTGATTCTTCTTCACTTGAAGTATTCGCAAACGATGGGATCGTAGCAGTCACAAGCTTAATTTTTCCTGAGGAAGGATGTAAAGAGCTCATTTTATCTTCGCATAGTGGAAGTGTAAAGGTTCACACTTTAGAACGAACTAATCTTACTTCTATTTGGAATGAGTAGTGATAAAAAGAGTAAAGGACGTTAAATAAATGGGGAATTCTATTATTTGTATAGGAGAATTGTTAATTGATTTCTTCTGTAAAGATGTGGACATTGACTTAATAGACGGAAAAATTTTTGAAAAGCAGGCAGGAGGAGCACCGGCAAATGTATGTGCAACAATTGCAAAATTGGGTGGAGATTCAAAGTTTTGTGGAAAGGTTGGGGATGATCCCTTCGGATATTTCTTAAAAAGAACACTCGATGATGTGAATGTCGATACATCAATGTTGTTAGTTGATAAAAATCACCCAACAACCTTAACATTTGTGTCCTTACAGGGAAATGGTGAACGTGACTTTGTCTTTAATCAGGGAGCAGATGCATTTCTTTTGGAAGAAGAAATAGACAAAGGAATATTGAAAAAAGCTTCCATTCTTCATTTTGGTTCTGCTACAGCACTAATAGATAATCCGTTTTGTTCCACATACTTAAGCATAATGAAACTAGCAAAAAAAGAAGGGAAATTCATTTCTTTTGATCCGAATTACAGAAAAGACTTATGGAAAGAACGTACATCACAGTTTATCAAGCTAGCAAAAGAAGCAGTAGCCTTAGCTGATTTTGTAAAGCTAAGTGAAGATGAAATAAAGATTGTCACGCAAAAACAGAATCTAATAGCAGGAATAGATGACTTACATCAAATGGGAGCGTCGATTATCGCAGTGACATTGGGGAAAAATGGAACACTCATATCTAATGGAATCGAGCATGAGCTTATTCCAAGTATCGAAGTTCAAGCGATTGATTCAACAGGGGCTGGTGATGCTTTTGTGGGTGCTACTTTGTTTCAGATTGCACAAGAAAAACACCCACATCATGTAATTTATCATTTTCATGATTTGAAAAAAATGATTTCGTTTAGCAATAAAGTTGGGGCAATGACATGTACTCAAATTGGGGCAATGTCTGCAATATCTACACTTTCATTCTGATTTTTTGATAAAGGATGAAATGTGAATAAAAGGGATGAAGGATATTAGTCTTTTATCCCTTTTATAGAATCATCTTTGAAAGCGCTTTATAAATTGAGGGGAGCTGTAATTGATGATAAATAGGAAACATAAAGTTATGGTACAAGTAATTCTGTTTGTATTTGTCTATTCAACCTTTTATATTGATGGTCAACCTTTTCAAGCACAAGCAACAAAGCATAATACAGCAATCTTTGGTTACCTCCCTATTTCTGGATCTTGGGTGAATGATGATCACGGTTTATTTAGAGGGAGCAGCGATAAGAACCAACCTGGACTTATCCTATCATCAACAGAGGTTGGAAATTATTTTGACTATGAAGCGAATGTGAAAATAAAGTCCACATCCAAAAACACAAAGGGCTCTCTTGTATTTAGAGCAAATGAAATTGGCACAGATGGATATATGGTTACCTTAGAGCCAATCAAAAACAGAATACAATTAGTTGATATGAAATCTGGTAAGGTTATTGGAAAACCAATCAATAAGCAGATAAAAGAAGATGTTAGCTATAAAGTGAAAATAATAGCTGATGGTCCATCAATCAAAGTATTTTTGAATGATGAGATTGTAATAGATTTAAAGGATTTAAAGCATTCTAAAGGTTTTACAGGCTTTCATGTTGAATCTGGTACGACAGAATTTAGCCATGTCCTTATTCATGAGGTCAAAACAAATCTTACTGAGTGGGAGATGAAAGAGCAATGGTCAGCATCTCCACATGGGTTAGTAGGGCATGCTTCATCAAAAGAGAATATTAATGCTATATCAAACACAAAGGTTACCGATTTCAACTATGAAGCAAATGTGATGATAAATGATGAAAGTGGGACTGGAACATTACTTTTTAGGACAGATAAAACAGGATTGCAAGGGTATGGCCTGCAAATAGATGCAAAAAAAGATCAAATACGATTGATTGAGCTAAAACATAATAAAGTCATTGAAGAAAACAACATGTCAATTGATTCTGGAACACTCTATCATATTCGAGTGAAAGTAGCAGGAAACTCGTTAAAAGTATTTTGGCAGAACAGCTCAGAGCCAATCATAAATGCTCAAGATCATACATATGATAAAGGTTTTTTAGGCCTACGTGTATATAACGGAAACGTGGTTTTTCAGAATATACTGGTGAGTGATTTATCAACGAACTTAGATGGTTGGAATTCGTACAATGGAGACTGGCTTCCACATCTTGAAGGAATTATGGGCAGTAGTTATGAGGCAGATAACACATATCATATGGCAGAAGCAACGGAAGGGAATTTTATCCTTGAAGGAGATCTGAATGTAGATCCTTCTACTCCATACGGAACAGCTGGTCTTGTTTTTCGTGCAAACTCAGATGCAACGAAGGGATATATGATCAAAATTGACCCTAATTTAAACCAAGTACGCTTAATAGATTTGAGCGGAGATCGAACAGTCGCCATAGCTGATCGAAATATTGAAACAGGAAAGACTTATCATTTTGAGATTCATGCCAATGGGCCAGCGATGAAAGTGTTTCTAGATGGATATGCTCAACCTGTAATAGATGTACAAGATACTGCATATTCAAGCGGGAAATTTGGCTTAAATGTGTATAATGGAACGGCATATTTTCAACATGTATATGCAACACAATTCAATGAATATTTTGAAGAGCTATATCGACCACAGTATCATTTTACACAAGCTAGGGGCTCAGCTAGTGACCCAAATGGTTTGGTTTATTATGAAGGAGAGTATCATCTTTTTCACCAAGATGGTGGCAAATGGGCACATGCTGTTAGTCCTGACCTTGTCCATTGGAAGAGATTGCCGATTGCCATTCCATGGAATGAAATGGGTCACGCATGGTCTGGTTCAGCAGTTGTAGATAGGAATAATGTATCAGGGTTATTTAATGAAGAAGGCTCAGGATTAATAGCTTTCTATACATCTTTTAATCCAGCTAAGCATAATGGTGATCAAAAGGTTGGTGTAGCTTATAGCAGGGACAAAGGAAGAACATGGGAGTTTTATGATGGGAATCCGATCATACCTAATATTGGTGAATTTTATGGTGGAGAAGGATGGGACTTTCGAGATCCGAAAGTTGTCTGGGATGAGGACCATAAGCTATGGGTAATGGTCATTTCAGGTGGAGATCATATCCGCTTCTTCACGTCAAAGAATTTATTGAACTGGGAAATGATCGAGTCATTTGGCTATGGGAATTATGTCAGAGGCGGTGTTTGGGAATGTCCGGACTTTTTTCAGTTACCAGTTGACGGTGACGAAAAAAAGAAAAAATGGGTACTCTCCATAAGTACTGGGGCAAATCCAAATACAAACGGCTCTGATTCAGAGTATTTTATAGGAACATTTGATGGTAAACGTTTTGTAAGCGATCATCCTGCTGGTGTTGTATTAAAAAATGAATTTGGAAAAGAAATGTATGCAGCGATGTCTTTTTCTGATATCCCAGAGTCAGACGGACGACGCATTTCTTTAGGATGGATGAGTAACTGGGATTACCCGTTTAGCTTCCCAACTAATCCTTGGCAGGGACAAATGTCAATTCCTCGTGAAGTAACATTAAAAACCGTACCGGGAGAAGGCATCCGGTTATTTCAACAACCGATTGATGAACTAACACAACTAAGAGGGGGAGCTACATCATGGAGTAATAAACTTGTGAAACCAATAGACCAAAATTTACTTTCAGAAATAAGAGGTACAGCATATGAAATCGTTGCGGAATTTGAATTACCTGACAAGAATCAATCGGAGGAATTTGGTTTCCAATTGAGAAAGTCAGAAACTCAACAAACAGTTGTAGGTTACAATGTATCAAATTCTAGAATGTTCTTTGATCGATCAAAATCCGGGGTGGTCAACTTTTATGAGAAATTTTCTACCTTACATGAAACCAATGTCAACCTAGAAAATAATCGGATTAAAATGAGGATGTATGTAGATGAATCATCTATAGAAGTATTTGTGAATAACGGTCAAGCCGTTTTTACAAATGTCATTTTTCCGGATGGAGCTAGTGATGAAATGGGCTTTTATACAAAGGGTGGCGATGTGAAGATTGTTTCTTTAGAGGTTTTTCCTTTAAAAGGCATATGGAAGGATCCTTCAAATAACGTTAAAACACCGAATAAGATTGTCATGGATCATCAAAAGCTTGAACTTAAAGTAGGTGAAACACATAAACTTTCAGCAGTAAATCTCCCGTATTCTGCTAAAAATCAAAAATTAAAATGGAAATCAAGCAATCCAACTGTTGTTGAATTGAAAACAATTGATAACAATAACGCCGGGATAAAGGTAGTTGGCCATGGAAGAACGCTGATTACAGCTACAACGGCTAATGGAAAAGTAGTTGGAACAACGATTGTGGATAGTAAAGCATTCTTTAACATTGTCGATGTGAATAGTGGAAAGGTATTAACCGTTAATGGAACATCGAATGGATCGAAAGTCCAAATACAACGAAAGAAAGATAGTGTAGAACAGTTATGGACTATTGAAAGAAATGAATCTGGCAGCCACAAGATCATTTCCATAAAAAGTAAAAAAGTTTTAGATGCCTCAGGAATTTCAAATGGTGATGATGTTCAAATTTGGGATTACCTCGGTTATGGAAATCAACAATGGTTGCTTACACATAATGGAGATGGTACCTTCACTTTTAACGTTGTCAATAGCGGAAAGGCTTTAGAGGTGTCACAAAATAGCAGTAAGGATGGAACAGTTGTTGAGATTAATGAAAGTAATACTAAAGCTGCACAAAAATGGAAGTTGGTAGAAGCGGATTTTCCTCTGAAAGAAGAGCAATAAGTATAGATTAGCCCTTTTTACTACACGTAAGAAGGGTTTTTATACTATCAAATATAAAAAATTAATGGAAGATAGTATACGAAAAACTAAGGGTATCTCCATAAGGACTATGCGACAATTTAAATTTTTATTACAAATGAAAGTGCATGATATCCTACAGATTCCGCACTCTATAAGTAAAACGTCTAAGGTAGGTGAAATCATGAAAAAGAAGGTAACGATCATAGGTGGAGCAGGAACGATTGGTAGTATATTAGTGAATGGGCTTTGTGATACATATGAGTTTGTTATTTTAGATAAAAACGTACCGCCTCCTTTTTCGACTTGTCGTTGTCGTACTGTTCAAGTAGATGCAACGAACTATCAGGAGTTACTGGAAAGGATCCCTAAGGATACCGATGCGATCATAAATTTATTAACAATTAGATCGAATGATGATTTAAATGATCTTGATCAATTTCATAAGATGACAAACATTCATTTTATATCCTCATTTTATATTTTACATGCAGCTATAACATTAGGAATACCAAAAGTTGTTTATGCAAGCAGTAATCACACAACAGATTATTATGAGGAAAATGGAATCTCAACATTAGGCAGGAAGATCAATACAAATGATTATCCGTTTTCTAAAGGACTATATGGTGTCTTAAAGTTAGCCTCCGAAAATATCGGCCATATATTAACTAGAGAGAAAGACAACAACCTTTCCGTTATAAATTTGAGAATTGGAAGTGTCCAAAAGGATGAGTATCAAGCCGTAAAACAAAATCAGCGTTTGCATCATACGTTATTGTCTCATGAGGACACCGTTCAACTATTTGACTTAGCGCTTCAGTCTACAATTAAATATGGGACTTACTATGGGGTTTCCAACAATCCAGGAAAACCATGGGAAACGGAAGATTCATGGCAGGATCTAGGTTTTATGTCAAAGGTGAATTCGATGGATGTTCTAAATAGGGATACAAACTAATTTCTGCTGTGAAGTCTTTAACAGAGCAAAATAATCCATATAACATGATTGAGAAATCCATTGTTTATTGAGTAAAGAAAGAGTAACCTAACACTACTCTTTAGTAAGAAGGTGGGGTTTGGTGAATAAGCGGCCAATATTCAGTGAATATTTCTTTCAGCATAAATGGAGCTACTCTTTTGGTGCAGTCTTATTAACGATATCACTCGTGCTACAATTATTGGTTCCTCTTTTGTTAGAGGATTTTACAAATGGTATTCAATATTTCACTATTTCAGCCTCCGAACTGTTAAAATTAGCAATTTGGTTCATTGTTTTAGGAATAGGAATATTCTTTTTTCGCTCATCTGGACGCATTTATATTTTTCGATTATCAAGGATGCTGGAACGAGATTTACGTACGAGGCTATTTACTCATTGGGAGAAGTTGCCGGCAGAATATTATCAGCAGCAAAGAATTGGAAATCTTATGGCACATGCAGTAAACGATGTGAATATTCTTCGTCAAATTGGAATGCAAGGGATATTTCAGATGATTGAAGCAGTCGTTTTAATTTCCATCGGAATTTTTATGATGGCGGGTATGATTAATTGGTATTTAACATTACTTGTTCTACTACCTTTACCAGGATTAACTTACTTAGCTTACCGCTTTCGAATCAAAATAAAAATGCATTCAAGTAAAGTACAAGAAGCAATAGGCATCCTGACAAGCAGAGTCCAAGAATTTTGTACAGGAATTCGAGTAATTAAAACGTATGTACAAGAACATGAAGAAATGAAGAAATTTACAATGGAGAATGAAAAAAATGTAGAGGCAAATAAACAATTAATACGTTCGAACTCTCTTTTTACTTCATTAAGTCAAGGGATTGCTGGGCTAAGTTATTTGATATCCATCGTATTGGGATCGATTTTGGTCATGAAAGGGGCCATCTCGCTTGGAGAATTTGTTGCATTTAACACGTATCTCTCCCTTTTAATTGCACCTATTGAAAACCTTGGGAAGGTCATTAACCTGTTTCAACAGGGGAAAGCAGCAGAGTCTAGATTAAGTGAAGTTTTTGCAACAGAACCCGAAATAAAAGATGAAAAGGATGTTATTCCATTAAAAGCAATAAATGGTGACATCACCATTAAAAATTTGTCCTTTCAGTATAAAAATAGTAATAGCTATGCACTCAAAAACATTCATTTAAAGATCAAAAAAGGATCTAGTTTAGCGATTGTCGGCAAGATAGGGAGCGGTAAATCAACGCTCGTAAGCCTACTATTACGTGTTTATAATCCACCTAGAAATACCATTTTCATAGATAACTTTGATATTCGCAATCTGCCTTTAAAGCTACTAAGGACTTCAATAGGATATGTACCACAAACAAACTTTTTATTCTCCTCAAAAATCAAAGAAAATATTGCATTTGACCCGAAGCCTTACCAAGATAAACAAATTTTTCAAGCGGCAAGGCAAGCACATGTTTATGCTGATATCAAGGGTTTTTCGGATGGGTTTGAAACCACTTTAGGTGAAAGGGGACTTTCATTATCTGGTGGACAAAGACAGCGTGTAAGTATAGCACGTGCAATGATAAAGGACTCACCGATTATGATATTTGATGATAGCTTAAGTGCTGTTGACGCAAATACGGAAGAGAAGATTTTGAAAACCTTACAAACGGAAATGAGAGGAAAAACATCCATTATTATTAGTCACCGTATTTCAACCATTCGGCATGCGGACCAAATCATCGTGTTAGATAAGGGGAGAATTATTGAGCGAGGAACCCATGAATCTCTTTTAAAAAGAAAGGGAATCTATAAAAATATGTTTGTCCAGCAATCTAATGAAATGAATATACAATCACCTAACGAAAGAATCATTCGAATTAAAAAAAGGAGGGATTAACATACGCAACTCAGATGAGAAAAATAGCATAGCCATGAGTGACAGCCAATTATTAAAAAAGCTGTTAGGGTATGCTAGGCCTTACTGGAAGCGTATTCTTATTTCCGTTTTTTTCACAGCATTAATTGTCATCACAAGCCTAGCACAGCCTTACATCATTAAAGTTGCAATTGATTCATATATTAACGGTATTTATTCACCGATGGCAGTTGTTGATCAGTCTATGGAAGATGAATATGTAAACAGTTGGAAAGAACAAGAAATAGATTATAAGAAAGTGACAAGTCTTCATGATCAAGTATATTTTCGTATAAAGGATTCTTCGCAAGGAAAAATGATCGAGGATGTTCAAAAAGCTGCAATCATTTCCATTGATCATTCCTATTTTCTAGTGCGAGGATGGAACTCAGGGCTTACTCATAATGAGAGTTATGAATTTACTCAGACTTCCGATGAAATCAGAATTGATGGGGAGCTATATCCATTCACAAGATTAAATTTAAGTGAGCTCGATCAATTTCGAAGCAATGATTATGAAGGGTTAATCCTATTAGGAGTTCTTTATTTTTTGTTAATTATTAGTTCCTCATTACTTATGTACCACCAGCAAAATATGCTTCAATTTACGGGACAATCAATTATATATGATATAAGGCAAACAATCTTCAAGCATCTCTCAAAAATGTCCATTTCTTTTTATGGTAAGCATCCAATCGGAAGATTAGTGACAAGAATTACCCATGATGTCGAGGCTCTTAATCAATTATACTCGCAAGTTATTGTGAATTTATTGAAGGAAATCCTCATTTTGCTCGGGATTATCATGATTATGCTACATATGAGTGTTAAGTTAACACTCGTTAGTTTGATTGTCATTCCTGCAGTTGCTCTCACAACCGTTTATTTCAAAACAGTCATGAGGAAAGCACAACGTAATATCCGGAAAATTCTCTCGAGGTTAAATGCTTTTCTTGCCGAAAACCTTTCAGGGATGAGTGTCATTCAAATTTTTGCACGGGAAGAAAAACAATTGGAGAGGTTTAATGAACTTAATGAGGAGCATTATCGTGCTGGAATGCGGCAAACGGTTTTAAACTCAATTTTTAACCCATCGATTGGTTTTTTTGGAAACATCGCATTAGCACTGCTAGTCTGGTATGGGGGAAGAAATGTGTTGGAAGGAGCTGTTACGTTTGGAGTTGTGTATGCGTTCACGCATTATGTAAGGCAATTTTTTGAACCCTTACGTGCACTAGCAGATCAATTTAACCAAATTCAAACTGCTCTTGCATCCTCAGAACGAATATTTGAAACATTGGATACAA
>DASQMK010000688.1:0-5851 GCA_035645575.1 Metabacillus sp. | reverse complement strand
CGGAGGATTAGCTCAGCTGGGAGAGCACCTGCCTTACAAGCAGGGGGTCGGCGGTTCGATCCCGTCATCCTCCACCATATGCCGGTGTAGCTCAATTGGTAGAGCAACTGACTTGTAATCAGTAGGTTGGGGGTTCAAGTCCTCTCGCCGGCACTCTCTTACTGGAGGGGTAGCGAAGTGGCTAAACGCGGCGGACTGTAAATCCGCTCCTTAGGGTTCGGCAGTTCGAATCTGCCCCCCTCCACCATTTAAAAAATAGACTTAAATTTGTTTAATGAATTGTGAATAGTCTCACTATTTTAAGGGGATACTATTAACACATTATTTTATAAGAATAATCAATGGGCTATAGCCAAGCGGTAAGGCAACGGACTTTGACTCCGTCATGCGTTGGTTCGAATCCAGCTAGCCCAGCCATTAGAGCCATTAGCTCAGTTGGTAGAGCATCTGACTTTTAATCAGAGGGTCGAAGGTTCGAGTCCTTCATGGCTCATTTTGCGGAAGTAGTTCAGTGGTAGAACACCACCTTGCCAAGGTGGGGGTCGCGGGTTCGAATCCCGTCTTCCGCTCCAACGGCACCCTGGGGCCTTAGCTCAGCTGGGAGAGCGCCTGCTTTGCACGCAGGAGGTCAGCGGTTCGATCCCGCTAGGCTCCACCAAAATTTAATATAATGTATATTACATATAAGCGATAAACAATGTTTATCGCTTTTTTAATGCATTAATAATTTCTAAAATCTAACAGTCCTAAATTGATAAGAAGTTAAAAAATGATGATTCTTAACAAACAGTTGAAGCACTTCTAAACAAATAAAAGTTTTCTCCATACATCCACCAAAATTTGTTAAAATAATTTATGTGAAAAAAATGAAACTTAGCAGCATTCTAATACGTATAAAAGATAGCCGCAGAGTGCGGGGGTATGATAAATATGGAGACACTGATAAAAAAAAGAATTAAACAGGTTAAAAAGGGCGATCAAAATGCATTTGCTGAAATAGTTGATATTTATAAAGATAAAATTTATCAACTATGTTATCGAATGCTAGGTAATGCACATGAAGCAGAAGACATATCTCAAGAAGCTTTCATTAGAGCATATGTTAATATTCATACGTATGATATGAATAAAAAGTTCTCAACTTGGCTATACCGTATCGCAACGAATCTTTCGATTGATAGAATTAGGAAAAAGAAGCCGGATTTCTATTTAGATGCAGAGGTTTCTGGTACGGATGGTTTAAACATGTATTCCCAAGTAGCAGCTGATGTATCGTTACCTGAAGATGAGCTTGAGACTTTAGAATTACAGCAAACCATTCAAAATGAAATATTAAAATTACCTGATAAGTATCGAACAGTAATTGTCTTGAAGTATATTGATGAATTGTCATTAAATGAAATTAGTGAAATTTTAACGATACCTGTTGGTACTGTTAAAACTCGTATACATCGAGGAAGAGAAGCATTGAGAAAGCAATTAAGGCATTTATAAAAGAGGTGAAAAACAATGAGCTGTTCTTCAGAATATGTACAACTTTTGCATAAATATTTAGATCATGAACTAACATCTGCCGAAGAAAAAGTTGTAAAGGAACATCTTCATAGTTGTGAAGCTTGTTATCAGCATTTTCATGAACTTGAGAAAGCAGTAGCATTTGTTCAGAGTACATCACATATAGAAGCTCCCCATAATTTTACTGAAGGAGTTATGAACAGCCTTCCAAAAGAGAAAAGAACTGTATCATGGAATAGATGGCTCAAAGGACACCCGCTTTTAACAGCTGCATCCCTTTTTATTCTTTTAATGGCAGGGAGCATATTTTCTGCATGGAATGAGGATCAGCACTTCAGTGTATCAAAACAAGAAAACCTTGTTGTTGAAAATAGTAAAGTCATTGTTCCTGAAGATGAAGTGGTAAAAGGCGATGTTATTGTTAAAAACGGAACTTTGGAAATAGAAGGTACAATTGATGGCGATGTAACGGTTATTAATGGAGAACAATATATGGCATCTGCAGGGCATGTAACAGGTGAAATAGAAGAGGTAGATGAAATGTTTGAATGGCTATGGTATCACATTAAAACGATATCTGAGGACGTAGTAGGTGTATTTAAGTAAGGATAAGGGTCATCAATATGGTGACCTTTTTACATAGAGCTATGCAAAATGATATAATGGGATAGTTATCAAAGAAAATAATGATGAATGAAAATAGAGTTTACTCATGGAGGACAAGTGAATGGGGTATGAGGTTACATCAATATTGAATGACATACCAATATTGCATTACCTCGGTATAGCTATTGATATTCTCCTTGTATGGTACGTTATATATAAATTAATTATGGTTGTAAGGGGAACAAAAGCTGTTCAGTTGTTAAAAGGGATAACGGTTATTATTGTCGTCCGTATGTTAAGTCAATATCTTGGTTTAAGTACATTACAATGGTTAATGGATCAAGCTTTAACATGGGGATTTTTAGCAATTATTATCATATTCCAACCAGAGCTTCGCAGAGCTTTGGAGCAGCTGGGAAGAGGTCGGCTGTTTTCTAGAAGTGGCTTGCCAGGAGAAGAAGATCCTGAAATCACTGTTGAAGCGATTGTAAAAGCTACAGATTACATGGCCAAACGCCGTATTGGTGCACTTATGTCAATTGAAAAAGAAACAGGTATGAGCGATTATATTGAAACAGGTATTTCATTAAATTCAAGAATTTCTTCTGAACTTTTGATTAACTTGTTTATTCCTAATACACCACTACACGATGGTGCAGTTATCATACAGAAAAACCAGGTAGCAGCAGCTGCTTGTTATCTTCCTTTATCAGAGAGCCCTTTTATTTCTAAGGAACTAGGAACGAGACACAGAGCTGCATTAGGGATTAGTGAAGTAACAGATAGTTTAACAATTATTGTATCTGAAGAAACAGGTAATGTTTCTATTGCTAGAAATAGTGAACTACATAGAGATTTAACTCAAGATGAACTGAGAGAAATTCTCCAAAATGAACTAAATACTCAACCAAAAGCTGTTTCCTCAAACCGCTGGCACTGGAGGGGGAAAAAAGATGGATAAGTTGATGAATAATCACTGGGTCATGAGAGTTATTGCTCTGTTTTTAGCCTTAATGCTTTACGCATCTGTAAATATTGAAACAGGTACTCAGGCAAATAAACCATCAACACCATTAAGCTCTTCTTCATTAGATACAGCGGTTGTTACAGATATACCAGTAGTGACGTATTTTGATGAAGAAGATTTGGTGGTAACAGGGGTTCCAGAAACGGTAAACGTAACCTTAGAGGGGCCTACAGGTTCGTTAATAAAGGCAAGGCAACAAAAGGATTTTGAAGTCTATGCAGAGTTAACTAATCTATCAATTGGATCACATCGCGTGAATCTAAAGATAAAAAATTTATCAAGTGATTTAAAGGCAAGCATAAGTCCGTCTGTCATTACTGTTTCAATTGAAGAAAAGATATCAAAGGATTTTCCGGTTGAAGTGGAATATATCAATGAAGATAAATTAGAAGAAGGCTATACACCTGATCAACCAATTGTAAGTCCAAATAGCGTTCGTATTACTGCATCAAAAGAAATTATTGATCGCATTTCAAAGGTACAAGCAACCATTAACTTGGAAGCGGCAAAGGAAACCATAAATAAAGAGTCTAGAATTACAATTTATGATAGTGATGGAAATATATTGCCGGTTGAGGTGGAACCATCAGTAGTGGATGTCACTGTTCCTATTAAAAGTCCAAGTAAAGCCCTGCCTTTTAAAGTGGTACGGGAAGGAGAGCTTAAAAAAGGACTCAGCATTTTAAGTATGGAAACTGAACCTAAGGAAATTACGGTTTATGGACCATTGGATGTGCTAGATAGTTATGAATTTATAGATGGAGTAACGGTGGATTTATCTGAAATTGAAAAAGACACTGTACTAGAAGTAGATGTTCCTATACCTGAAGGAATTGAAAAGGTAAGTCCGGAAACGATAAAAATTGACGTAGATGTTGACGAGCAAGAGGAAAAATCATTTTCTAATAAGAAAATTGAAGAAGTTGGTATGGCAGAAGGAAAGGTATTTGATTTTCTAGATCCTGATATCGGAGAAATAGATGTGAAAATCTATGGTGCCCCAAGTGTAATAAATGAGATTACTTCTGATGATATTGAGCTTTATATTAACCTTTCAAACTTAAGTGATGGTGAACATGAGGTACAAGTTCAAGTTAATAGTCCACAAAATATTACTTGGTCACTAGAACAAGAAAAAATAAAAGTGAGAATTTCTTCTGCCTCTTAAGGCGGATTAAATAAAGGAGCGAAACCTATGGGAAAGTATTTTGGTACAGATGGAGTACGAGGAGTTGCAAATAGCGAATTAACACCTGAGTTGGCTTTTAAAATTGGCCGATTTGGAGGATATGTTTTAACGAAAGATAAGGAAAGGCCAAAAGTCCTTATTGGTCGTGACACTCGTATTTCTGGTCATATGCTTGAAGGAGCTTTAGTTGCAGGCTTATTGTCAATTGGAGCTGAGGTAATGCGACTAGGTGTGATTTCAACACCAGGTGTTGCTTTCTTAACGAAAGCACTTGGAGCAGAGGCTGGGGTTATGATCTCAGCATCTCATAATCCAGTTGAAGACAATGGTATTAAATACTTCGGTCCAGATGGATTCAAATTATCTGATGAGCAAGAGCTTGAAATCGAGAGATTAATGGATGAAGAAGAGGATACGTTACCAAGACCAGTAGGGAAAAATTTAGGACAAGTAAATGACTACTTTGAAGGTGGTCAAAAGTACCTGCAATTTTTAAAACAAACAGTGGATGAAGACTTTACTGGAATACATGTGGCATTAGACTGTGCCCATGGTGCAACATCATCCCTTGCTACACATCTTTTTGCTGATCTAGATGCAGATGTTTCAACAATGGGAACTTCTCCAAATGGTTTAAACATTAATGATGGAGTAGGATCTACACACCCTGAAGCATTAGCTGCCTTCTTAAAGGAGAAAAATGCTGATATTGGTTTAGCATTTGATGGAGATGGTGACCGTCTGATAGCAGTAGATGAAAATGGGGAAATCGTTGATGGTGACCAAATTATGTACATATGTGCAAAACATTTAGAAGGTGAAGGACGATTAAAGAAAAACACAGTTGTTTCAACCGTAATGAGTAATTTAGGCTTCTATAAAGCTCTTGAAGAGCACAACATTAAAAGTATCCCAACTGCTGTTGGTGATCGCTATGTTGTAGAAGAAATGAAAAGAAATGACTATAATCTAGGTGGAGAGCAATCAGGTCATATCATCTTTTTAGATTATAATACGACTGGTGATGGCTTATTAACAGGCTTGCAACTGGTAAATATTATGAAGCTCACAGGTAAAAAATTGTCTGAGCTTGCAAACGAAATGAAAAAGTACCCACAACTGCTCATTAATGTAAAGGTAACAGATAAACATAAAGTAACAGAAAATGAAAAAGTAAGTGAAGTAATCGCAGCGGTTGAACAAGAGATGGATGGAAACGGACGTATTTTAGTTCGTCCTTCAGGAACAGAGCCACTTGTCCGTGTAATGGCAGAAGCACCAACGGAAGAGCAATGCCGTGATTATGTAGAACGAATTGTTGCAGTCGTTAAGGAAGAAATGGGTATGGAATAAGAGGCGGGGTGACTCCCGTCTTTTTTATTGCTTAGGAAATTATAAAATGCTTGAACTGTGGATAACTACTTCGACATCCAGCTCCAGCGCCTAGCCCCTCGAGGTCATAAGCTAATATAGAATTGAAGGCAAAGGACGCCTTCTATTCTAAATCATCTTAT
>DASQMK010000687.1:0-4563 GCA_035645575.1 Metabacillus sp. | reverse complement strand
TACCAAATTCATGTGGTAATTTAATCATCAGTAAGAGGAAGGTTAAAACCAAATAGAGAATAGTATTTATGAGATACATACAAAAGATATGAGGTGAAAACATGGAAATCAAACCAATGTACATTAACGGTAAATGGCATCAAACAGAAACGACAATTGATGTGGAAAACCCCTCGACAAATGAGGTCATCGCAAAGAGTGCCTATGGTGGAAAGCAAGAAGCGGCAAAGGCAGTTGAAGCAGCTTATGAAGCTTTTTCAAGCTGGTCAAAGCTTGTAGCTGGTGAGAGGGCTAGCTATCTCAAAAAATGGTACCAATTAATTGATCAACATAAAGAGGAAATTGCAAGGATCATGACAAAGGAACAAGGAAAGCCTTTGAATGAAGCACTTGGGGAAGTTCAGTATGCTAATAGTTTTATTGAATGGTATGCAGAAGAAGGAAAGCGTGTATACGGTGAAACTATACCGAGTTCTCACCCAAATAAAAGATTATTTGTGAAAAAGCAGCCAGTGGGCGTTATGGCGGCCATTACTCCATGGAATTTCCCTGCTGCGATGATCACACGAAAGGTAGCGCCTGCATTAGCAGCTGGCTGTACAGCTGTTATAAAACCTGCTGAACAAACTCCATTAACAGCAATTAGACTGATTGAACTAGCACATGAAGCAGGCATTCCAAAGGGTGTGCTGAATTTAGTGATCGGTGATGCGCAGGAAATTGGGGAGGTCTGGTTAAAGGACGATCGTGTACGCAAAATCTCATTTACAGGCTCAACAGAAGTCGGGAAGCTATTAATGAGAGGGGCTGCTGATACCGTTAAGAAAATTTCCTTAGAGCTAGGAGGTCATGCTCCACTCATTGTATTAGAGGATGCTGATCTTGATCAGGCTGTTGAAGGGGTTATTAGTTCCAAATTCCGAAACGCAGGTCAGACATGTGTATGTACGAACAGAGTATATGTCCAGCAATCCATCTATGAGCCTTTCATGAGTAAGCTAAAGGATGCTTTTCAAAAGCTTTATGTTGGCGATGGGCTCCACGAACAAACGACGATTGGTCCATTAATTGATAGAGACGCGCTAAATAAAGTAAAAAGTCACTTAGAAGATGCAACAAATAAAGGCGGTGAAATCATATCCCTTGGACAATCCTTTAATCGTGAAAAGGGCTACTTTATGACACCTGTTATTGTTGGTCAGGCTAGTGATGAAATGCTTTGTATGACAGAGGAAACGTTTGGCCCTGTTGCACCTGTAACGACATTTGATACGATTGATGAAGTGGTTAGACGTGCAAATCAATCTCCGTATGGCTTAGCGGCATATGTATTTACGCAAAATATTTCCAAAGGCATACGAGTAGTAGAGGACCTTGAATATGGAATTGTAGGGTTAAATGATGGATTACCTTCTGTTGCTCAAGCACCATTCGGCGGTTTTAAACAAAGTGGACTGGGGCGTGAGGGTGGTCATTATGGGATTGAAGAGTATCTGGAAGTCAAATATATCTCTTTGGGACTCTAAAAGGTTCCTATTTGATAGGTTTTGTGCCTAATAAGGCTGAAAGTGATATAATTGAGGATAGTAAAAGTTAAGGGAGTAAACAGCATGAACCAATTACAGCCTTCCTCATTAATCAACCAACCAAAATGGAGAATGATTGATCAGTCAAGCCTAGGGCCACAGTTTGACGCTAAGCATTCCTTTGCTATAGATGATACTCTATGTGCAAGTGTAGGGAAAAATGAATCACCGGCAACAGCTCGAACTTGGGTCCACCATCAAACGATTGTTTTGGGTATACAGGATACAAAACTACCATTCTTAGATGAGGGTATTCAGTTTCTTAAAGATCAGGGCTATCCAGTTATCGTTCGTAATTCTGGCGGGCTAGCGGTTGTGTTAGATAAGGATGTACTAAACATTTCACTCATCTTCCCGGAGTCTGAAAAGGGAATTGATATAGACCGTGGCTATGACGCGATGCTAGATTTAATTAAGCATATGTTAAAAGACTATGGAGCAAATATAGAGGCTAGAGAAATCGTTGGCTCTTACTGTCCAGGCAGTTATGATTTAAGTATAAATGGAAAGAAGTTTGCTGGAATCTCACAACGGAGACTTCGTGGTGGAGTCGCTGTTCAAATCTATCTTTGTGTAACAGGTAGCGGAGAAGAGCGGGCAGATCTTATTCGCCAATTTTACGAGATTTCACTTAAAAAGGAGCAAACGAAATTTGTCTTTCCAACGATCAAGCCTGAGACGATGTCATCCCTTAGTGACTTGCTTGGTGTTGACCTTACAGTTGAAAAGCTTTTATATCAACTGCTTGTGACATTAAAAGAGCATAGTCAAGAGCTAATTCCCTCCTCATTAACAGTTGAAGAACAACTGTTATTTCAGAAAAATGTGGAAAGAATGCATGATCGAAATGAAAAAGTATTTTCAAAAAGGAGCTAGCCTGTTGATTACTCGGCTAACTCCTTTTCTGTTGCTTAGGAATTTATAAAATACTTGAAATGTGGATAGGCTCACAACATCCAGCTCCGAAGTACAGGATGTGCAAGTGCAGTTACAGCGACAGGACGTCGCGTAAGTAACTGCCTCTAGGGTCTAGCCAAATTGGAATTGAATGCAAAGAACACCTTCTATTCCAAATCGTCTTATTTGCCCGAGGCTAATCAGGGCGCTTGAGCTTTTGGTCAAGCTTTTCTAGGATTCTTCTTTTTCGATATAGCATGATACCGACTTCTGACAAATCATTGATCATCGATCGGTTTGTGATAGCCCCAAACAAAATTCCTGCAATTGGAACCATTTGGAGAAGCTTTTTCCACCCAAATTGATCACGGTACGTATACACAACCTCACGCCATCCTTGTAGCTGTGAAATCATTTCGGTATTCGTTACTTCCTGCCTTTTATAAAATGAAGATAACTCATTTAAGATCGCCTGTTTTCCAACAATATCTGCTGAAGAAAACTGTAAACACTTTACAATAAAAATGCGTTCCTCCCGATCTTTTGGATCATATCCATATGTAATGGCGATTTCTTGCAGAGTTTTGAGAGAGAGTCCTAATAAGACCGGTATATCGATGGCAAGAGTGAAAATACCGCCCACACCTGTCGTCGCACCTTGAATGGTTGCTAGATTCCCTCGATTTACTTTTAAATTCTTACTTACCTCGTCCATGGTGGAGAGAGGCAAAGTAGAAATATCTTCTAGTGTCAATTGATGTTGATTTGATTGCTTTTGGAGCCTTTTTAAAACTAATTTTTCTTGTGTTAAATATTGGCCCCCCGTCTGGACAAATTGCCCAAGCTCATCTAAAAGGATCCCGATCTTCTTTTGAATAAATGCAGGTGTGATTTTATCTAATAGCTTAAATGGAAGTCGTCCAATTCGCTCCCAAAACCATATTCCCTTTTGATCCTGTTCCCATTTTTCAATCGTTTTTAGCTCTGCCAGCAGCCAGTCTTTATTTTCCATGCTCAAACCAACCTTTTTATTTAAAATTTTACGATAAAGTTTATACGTTGGGAATCCTTTAAGGGTTTCAAAAAAATGAAAAGGTGTACCATGATTAGGCACACCTTCTAATTACTATTCTGCCATTTTCTCCAAATTCCCATTGCGGTCCATTTTAAATGTTGTTGGTGCTGTACGATCTTCTTCATCAAATAACACGAGCTTTCGAGCGCGGTTCATGATTTTCATTAATGTTTCATAGTCTTCTTGAACTGTTACAGTATCTTGTTCTAGTTTTTCAACTTTTTTCTTAAGTTCTTCATTTTGAGAAGAAAGGTCTTGGTTTTCTTTTTTCAAGCGTTTGTTTTCGCTTAGTAATGCTTCTGTTTGTAGATTATTGGTTTTATAAGACTGCAAGAATGCAATAACGTGATCCATTGTTAACTTGTTATTTACACTTGTTGACTGTATTGTTTGCTGATTATCTTTTGGCTGGGCAACTGGGGTTGTCGTAGCTTGCTTGCTGAATGGTGTTTTTACATCTTCATCAGCCGGCATTACTTCAGCCATATGATTCTCTAAAGCTGACAACATCGTTTGCTCCTCATGAGTATCAAAATCATCGATTTCAATAGAAGGTGTTTCAGGTGTATAAAGAAGCTGTTTCTTTACAGGCTGACCTTTCCCTAAAGCTCTCATTCTTTGTTTGCGTTGTTTTTTTGCAAGCTGTAGGGCTTTTTCATAATCATGTCGAACAACTGCATTCCAGCGGAAGCCACAAGCAGCAGATGTGCGATTCAATTTATCTCCTACTTCTTCAAAAGCATTTAATTGGGTACTACCTTCTCTCACATGTCGTAAAACGGTTTCAGCTAGTAATAAATCATTCTCTTCAGACCATGCGTCTTGTCTTTGTTTCACTTTTTTCCAACTCCCTATATATATAGATTATTTACACTTAACTGTTACTAAGCATGGACAAGTTGAGCGTGTTTTATACAATTTTCTTAAGAGGATAGTAGATTTTTTCTAAAAAGATGGGAAAATACTTAAAATCTACCGATAAAGTTAAACTTCCATCAGTGGGGG
>DASQMK010000686.1:0-3583 GCA_035645575.1 Metabacillus sp. | reverse complement strand
ATTTCTTCGCTTGCACTTAAAATACCTTCAGAAGAGGGAAACTCTGAAAGAGTTAAAAGTGACACCACCGAATATAAATCGCCAAAAACCCCTTTATATTCAGGAAACACTTGTTCAAGCACTGCCTGAAATTGAAGCTTTGTTTGAATCATCACTCCAGTTATATTTTCATGTTGCCTAGTAAGGTTGCGAAGGTTTAACAACTGGACTCCACGCTTTTTATAAGGCTCTAATTCCTCCTTATAAAACAACTCTCAGAGAAGATAAAGCATCAATGGCATCTGTTTTTACTTTTCTTAAACTTGATCCTCTAGCCTTATAGGAAATCAATGGATTGATGATAATCAATAAATAACCTCGTTCTTTCAAGTAATGAACTACTGGTGTTTGATAATGCCCCGTAGCTTCTAAAATTATTGAAGGCTTCTTGCCAGACTCTTTTTTCACATCCTCAAGAAACAACAAGTGAACTAAGACCCTTAACAGTATGGGAAACTTTAAAACTCTTACGATAAGTTTTGCCTTTATCTAAAAATGCTTGAACTTGACTTTCCCCTTTTGAAATATCCAGTCCAACGACTGGATTCATTCTTAATCTCCTCCTATTCAGTAATTTGCCAGTAACCCCTAATCCTCTATGAAGGTCTCATAGCTTCGCTTGTTATACGAGATCTACACGTCCCAACCAGCCTCAATCATGTTTCTACAAGTAGGGGGCGAACGGATTACTTGACGGGGTCAAAGCCCCACGGGCAGTTACGTTCTACCTGGCTACTGATTTAATAAAACCAAATAAAAAATGGACAACCAGAAATATTTTAGTATTCTGATTAACCTAGTAATACCAACGGGTGCTTTAATCCAAGAAGGATTAAAGCATTTTTTGTTGGAGTTTTTTGCACTACGTGATGATTGTGGAACAAGGACTATTGATGTTTATGGTAAAATAAGTGGGATTATTTCGGGTGATGAAAATTTTAAAAAAATAAATAATATTTACGTTAATTTACCATACCACTGCATTAATTAAACAATACTTTTAAATGCATAGCCCTATTATCTTCACTAGGTGCTCAGTCAGGATAAAACGACTATGCATTAATAAATTATTTCTAATTGTACTTATTTATTGTTGTTACCTTTAATAAAATCTGCACAAAAAAAGATCTTCAATCGAAGATCTCTTTTGTGCTACTTGTTCAATTAAAGCGCTTATATTGTTGAGGATCACTCCTTCACTATTTAAGCGAACTGCGAAATAAATAGGTATTCTTTTAAAAATCATTTGTGTTAATATTCTTAATATGAAAATATTTGGAGGCGATATTATGTCATTTGCAAATACCCCAAAACCCCCCTATTACGCTGTAATCTTCACTTCTAAAAGAACAGAAACAGATGATAAAGGTTATGGTCAAGTTGCTAACTTTATGGTTGAACTTGCTTCTAAACAACCAGGGTACTTAGGTGTAGAAAGTTCTAGAGATCAATATGGTGTCGGTATTACCGTTTCCTATTGGGAAGATATGGAATCTATAAAACTCTGGAAAGAAAACATGTCTCACAAAAAAGCTCAAGAAAAAGGTAAAAGTGATTGGTATTCCAAATACATAACTCGTATCTGTAAAGTTGAAAAAGATTATTCTTTTAATATATAAAAATTATCTGTGGCTCCGGTATAATGGGAGTCTTTTTTACTACACAATTTTCTTCAATTCTGTAATTTCTTATGCCTGAAATAAACACTTAACTTGTTCCCGAAAAGCGCTCGATTGCTGAAGATTGTTATGATACAAAAGCTTTTCATTAACCTGATTGTCAGATTCTCTTACATATTTATTGAAAGGCTAGTGTGATAATATTTATATTTAATTTGGAGGTTATTTTTATGGAGATTAAAAAAGATGATTTAACTGGATATAAAGTGGCTGAATTGATAAGAGAGCATCTTCATGGTATGACTTTGAATTCTCCACCTGAAAGCATCCATGCTTTAAACTTAGAAAAGCTAAGAAAACCAAACATCACCTTTTGGACCATATGGGAAGGCAATGAATTAGCTGGAATGGGAGCCCTAAAAGAACTCGACATCTCTCAAGGTGAAATTAAATCAATGAGAACTTCATCCGCTTACCTAAGAAAGGGTGTTGCCAGAAGAATGCTTCAGCACATCCTAGACGAAGCTGTAAAGCGAGGTTATAAACGACTGAGTTTGGAGACAGGATCAATGGCTGAATTTGAACCAGCAAGAAAACTATATGAAAATTTCGGTTTTGAATATTGTGAGCCCTTTTCAGACTACAAGAAAGACCCGAATAGCGTTTTTATGACAAAAAAACTTGGATAAGTTCTGTTGTGAACTTATCCTTTATCTTCGTTCACTTAAAATGATTTATTTGATTTTATTCTGTCTATTCACCCTTAAAGAGATTCGATTATTAAAGATTAGCGCCCTATTGCTGCAGATATTAAATAATGATTCATTTTAATTTCATTCTCTTATCTCCATTACTACCGTATCAAATAAGTTACCATTTACATAAACCATAAAGGCCCATTCTCCAGCTTCATTAACCATAATATTTGATGGAGTATGTGAATCAGCTCCATTGTTAGGTCCTGCAAAATTTTTCGACCAGTATTTATCATCTTTTGAAACACCATTAGTTAAAATCGGATAAATTTTAGTCGTAGATCTGTTAACACCCACCACAGTCATTTCTCCTTCGTTAACTCCCCAAAAATGCCACATCCATTTTTCAATTTTATTTGGTTTTAAAATAGGACCAATAATTCCTATCTTATCCTTATTGCCGAACATATCACTATTGCCAGTTCCAGTATCAAATTCTTTAGCCTTTCGACTCCAATCAATATTTTTTATATCATCTTCTTTCACGTAACTTGGAATGTTTTTAGGTAAGCTAATGCTATTATCTTCTGTATCTAACTTATTTGCTTCACAGCCTAGTAGAATAAGAATAAAAATAATTGATATGAAAACTTTTCTCATAAAATTATCCCTTCTTCAATCGTATACTATAAGTTATTCTCTACTTCGAATCCAAATTCTCTTTAATTATAAAGGCACAATCCTTGTAATGAATTGTACATAGATACAATATTTAATATATTTCTGCAAGAAAGTTGAAGATTATATTTAATTGTTCGTGCTCTTTTCCTAAATCATTTATCAATCTAAATAAGCCGGTATTAACTTCTGAGAAATTCAAACTCATTCACCATCCAAGTTCTTTTTCTTTTCATCATAAAAAAGAACTTGGATAGCTTCCATCGATTCAACTTACAATTTTTAGTTCTTTGTGACAATATTGTAAGAATTGTCATTGTTCCGCTATTACGCCCGATTGCGAAAATTAGATGCATACTTTATTTTTCTTCCGGATAGAAGTTTAGGGAAAAACTATTTCGTTGAACTGATTATAAATGCTAAATTAAAAATGTACAAAAGTGATCGTTTAAGTATGTACAGTTTGGATCACTAAAATGCATAATATTCTGGGGTGAATATTATGCATATGCCAATAAACATAAATACAGATATTGAAGTAAATAGTCTTTC
>DASQMK010000685.1:0-9587 GCA_035645575.1 Metabacillus sp. | reverse complement strand
TGTTTTATCAAAAGGATTTACTATCATCAGTCCGGTTTTTCTCAGCCTTTGATTATTATTCCATCACAAATGAACACATACCTTCCTTACTAAGGTTAAAGGGTCAAGTAAAGGCAGAAGCAAGTGAGATTGTGAATACACCTGTCATGGTCCAATTTCCTATCTCAGATATCCTCACTTCTTATGAAAAGAAAGAGGAGCAGCTAAAAACGATGCTATGGTCCTTACATGTCCCAGTGCTTGTGATGCTTGCATTATACCTTTTTATGGTTTCAAGGTTAATCGTTAGCAGGCAATTGACGGAAATTGCGATTCTATCGAGCCGCGGTGCGACAAGGTTTCAAATCGTGAAAATTTATTTAATAGAACTTGGAATATTAGGCATACTTGCCTTTCTTATCGGACCTTTCTTTGGCATGTTATTATGCAAAATACTAGGTGGGACAAATGGATTTTTACAATTTATCCAAAGGGAATCCTTGCCGGTAAGTCTTAGCCATGACTCCTTTCTCTATGCTGCATTCGCAGTGATTGCTTCAATTTTCATGGTAATGATTCCTGTTTTTCAAGGTTCAAATCAAAGCATTGTTCATCATAAGCAAAATACGATGAAGCTAGGGAGAAAAACGAGATGGTCTATTCCATTTCTTGGCTTAGCGCTTATTGGGATTTCCGTTTACGGGTTATTTGTTTTTCATAAAAGACAGCCAACTGTTAGTCAAGAGTATTCAGTCGACCCTATATTGTTTTTTATTCCTGCTCTTTTTGTCATTGGTATAGGATTATGCCTTTTATATGTATATCCTCTATTTTTGGGGTTTGTGTATAATCTTGGGAAAAGACATTGGAATTTATCGCTTTATAGTACGTTTATCCAGGTAAGTCGCTCATTTCATCAATATCAATTTCTTATGCTTTTCTTAATTATGACAATAGGAATAGGGATTTTTAGTGCTAGTGCAGCTAGAACCCTTAATGAAAATTTCGAACAGCAAATTCGCTATGAAAACGGTGCAGATGTAACAATTGATGTAAAATGGCCGAGCACTGAAGTGTCTGCTAGTCCTTCTTTTTCTCAGGGGCCATTAGAAGGAAATACGGCTACAGAAAAGGGAGAAGCTGAAGCATCAAATGAAACAGCTGTCACGGAAACACAACTTGTCTACACAGAGCCTTCTTTCGAGCCATTTTTATCGATGAAAGAAGTTGATCATGCTGCGAAGGTGCTAAGGTACGATGGGATTAAAGCAGAGGCAAAAGGAAAGGCTCTTTACTCGTTTGAAGTGATGGGGATTGAACCAAAGGAATTTGGACAAACAGCTTGGTTTAGCCCTAGACTTCTGCCACATCATTGGTACGAGTATTTGAATTTATTATCACAGGAGCAAAGCTCTGTTCTGATCTCTAGGTCTGTTTCAAAAGCGCTAGGAGTAAAAAAAGGAGATTATATTAAGGTTGAGGGAAAATATACAAACACAATGGAGGTCGTTGTGTATGGGATCATTGATTACTGGCCAGGTTTTTTACCCGAGAAAACAGATGATGACTCCGAACCACCTGCTTTAATTGTTGCAAACTTACCTTATGTTCAAAATGCAATGGGCTTAGAGCCTTATGAAGTTTGGTTAAAGGTCAAATCAGCTGAATCAAGAGAGGGATTGTATCAAACACTTGATGAAGCCAAAGTTCCCATTATCATGATGGAGGATGTTCATCCAAAACTTGTTGATTTAAAGAATGGAGCTTTTTTATTGGGGTTAAACGGAACCTTGTCATTAGGATTCATCGTCTCGATTATTATTGCGCTTATTGGATTTCTTTTGTTTTGGATTTTAACCATTAAATCACGAGTACTTCAATATGGTGTATTCCGGGCAATGGGAATCCCGCTGAAAAAATTAATAGGAATTCTATTGTTTGAACAGATCCTAACATCTGGATTTGCTTCGCTCATAGGAGTCATCATTGGAGGAGTCACAAGCGTACTCTTTGTTCCATTGTTTCATCTATCCATGGAAAAGCAGTTACCTTTTCAGGTCATCTTTGATCCAAGTGATGAAAGAAAAATCTACATTTTTGTTGCATTCATGCTTTCAGTTGGACTTACAATTTTAGTTTTTCTTGTGAAGAAAATCAAAATCAATCAAGCAATCAAGTTAGGTGAGGATTAACATGATATTTTGCAAAGATTTGATCAAAATCTATAAAGTAGATGATGAAAATGAAGTGATGGCGCTTCAGGGATTAGATTTAGAAGTAGAAGAAGGCGAGCTAATGGGCATTAACGGCAGCAGTGGTAGCGGCAAATCAACGCTATTAAATATGCTCGGCGGGCTAGATCGACCAACAGCTGGAAAATGCTTGGTGCATGGAAAGGATCTACTACGCCTACAGCCTAAAGAACTTGTAAGCTATAAGCTTGAAACAGTCGGCTTTGTCTGGCAAAACAACGCACGTAATATCATTCCTTATCTAACGGCAATTGAAAATGTCGAGTTACCAATGTTATTAAAAGGCAGACATAAACGAGAGCGTGCAAAGGAATTGCTTGAATTAGTAGGAATGGGCCATCGCTACAAAAATAAATTAACGATGCTTTCAGGTGGGGAGCAGCAGCGTGTTGCGATTGCGATCGCCCTTGCCAACGATCCTAAGCTTTTATTAGCTGATGAACCAACAGGTAGTGTAGATGCCAAAACAGCCGATGTTGTACTAGGTGTATTTCGTGAGCTTAATCGCTCGCTAAAAAAGACAATTGTCATTGTATCACATGATACTGAGCTAACCAAAAAGCTTGATCGAGTTGTGGCGATAAGAGACGGTAAAACTTCAAGTGAAATCCTCCGAAAAACTTATGTTGATGATCTTCTTCAACGGGGGGCTATTGAAGAAGAAACACATGAAGAATTAGCTGTTATTGACGGAGCAGGTAGAATTCAAATTCCAAGAGATTACTTAGAATCAATAGAGCTTGGTAATTCTAATAAATTAAGGGTCCAGCTTGAAGACGGTCGAATCGTCTTAGTGAATCCGAACAGGAAAAGTGGTTGAGTTTCTGGGAATAAAGCAAGAGTGGTTTGCAAGACTAGGAATTATTTTAAATAAAGTGGGGAGAAAAAATGAATTTTATGAACGGCAGGTTTTTTCGTGTATTAGAAGTCCTTATGAATTTCTTTTTACTCAATCTGATCTGGTTGATCTCGTGTTTACCCGTTGTGACGATTTTTCCAGCGACAGCCGCGATGTTTGCAGTAAGTAGACAATGGATTCTGCATCAAGACGATTCCGTATTTAGAGTGTTCTTTAAACAGTTCAAAGCCAATCTAAAACAAAGCTTTGTCATAGGAGTCCTTTGGACAGGATTGGCTTTCATTTTGTATATGAATTTCCTCTTACTACCAGAGATGGAAGCCATTAAATTTGTCTTTCTTCCATTTGTGATTTTATGTACGTGTGTTTTGTTATTAACTTCTGTTTTCCTTTTCCCAGTTATGGTTCATTATGACTTGCGTGTTTTTGACATCGTGAAAAATGCGTTTTTGCTCGCAATGGGGTTCCTTCCAAAAAGCTTATTAGGAATTGGAGTTATAGTAGGGATTTTCCTGCTATTCATTTGGCAGCCATTCACTATATTTATTAGCTTTAGCATAGGTTGCTATGCTATCTTTTACATTAGCAAAAAGGTTTTTGATATCAAGCAACCAGTATCTCCTTGAAATAATGTAAGAAAAAGAAATAATATGCCATACAATTGAGCCCTCTTCATATATATAAGTGAAGGGGGTTGTACGGTGAAATCGACAATTCAATTCTTTTTTAAACTTATCTACATACCCATACTTATTATGATCTTAATTTTTTGTTTAATCGGCATTTTAATTACTATGAAGGTGACGGTTGATTCGTATAGTATTCAAAGAACAATTGGTTCGATGAATACAGAACAATTATTTGTACATTTTCTTCAGTCGGAAAATCATTACTTTTATCCTGACAAGGATAATCAATTCATGAAAGCATCCAATTTATCTGCTTTAGCCATTCAGCTTGCAACAAGCATTAAACCAACTGATACGAGAACATTTTTAGGAAATGAGTTGCCAGGCATGAGACTGTATGATACTGAAATTGTGGTTGCAGGTGAAGGAACAGATTTAAGTAATATTCCATATGAATCGCCTCCTCCAACAGAAGTTTTGTTAAAGGAACGAAAAGTAGCAGAGGAAAAATTGGCAGGTAGAGACCCAAATGAAGATGAAAAACCTGTTCCAAATCCGGATAATAAAATGGTGTTTATCTATCAAAGTCATAGCTGGGAATCATTTTTACCATTATTAGAAGATGCCAAGCAACCAAATGATGCGATCAGCTCTGATGAACGAGTAAATGTGATTGGCCTTGGACGTCGTTTAGCTCAAAACTTAATGAAAGAAGGCATTGGCGTAGAGCAAAATAAGGCAAATATGACACAGGAATTGCAAAAAAAGGGCTGGAGCTCTACTAAAGCATATACTCTTTCTGGCGAATTTGTTGAAGAAGCAGCATCAGCACAGGAACATGAATTTGTATACTACCTGGATCTACATCGAGATTCAGCTCGTAAAGAAATCACAACGAAAACGATTAATGGAAAAAGCTATGCAAGACTCTATTTTGTTGTTGGTAAAGAAAATAAACAATATCAAGAAAATCTAGATTTTGCGAAAAAAATCCACCAAGAACTAGAGGAAAAGTACCCAGGAATCAGCCGTGGTGTGTTTTTAAAATCTAAAAGTGAAGGAAATGGCATCTATAACCAAGATGTCTCAAATAAAGCGATGCTATTGGAAATTGGAGGGGTAGACAATAATTTAGATGAGTTAGAAAGAACTGTTGACGCGTTTTCAGATGTCTTTGCGGAATATATCTGGAATGAGCAAAAGGCAGAAGAGGTGAATGCGGAATAAAAAAAGCCGAGGTGAAACTCGGCTTTTTAAGTTTAAAAAGATCTTCTAATAGTATTTAATATTTCCATCACCATTCGTTTTTTTCCATGTTCTTTTCATGATTAAACAAACAGCACCGATTATGAGTACAAACAGTATACTAACAAAGAAACCAGGTCGGATTGATTTTTCCAGTAATGTTCCACTAATGGCTGCAAGGATTAATAGCAGCCCAAGAATAGCGAGGACTTTGTTCCATATCTTTAATTCCAAAAGCTTAAAAGATGAACACACGATAAACAACCAATTATATAAAAGTAAAATTCCAGCAGCAGTTGTAATGTATTCATAAATTTTACCCGGCAGCAACAATGCAGTCACGATAGAAGCGATGAGACCTATAGTTGCAAGTCCTAAAGAAGGCAATGGCAAGCTTTTAAAATTTAGTTTTTTTGAAAACACTGACGGTGCATCACCATCATCAGCTAGGGTGACAAGAAGGTTGGTTACCCCATACAATGCAGCGGTCATTGTCGAAAATCCAGCAATAATAATCGCCCCATTAAATACATGAGGAAAAAAAGGGAGATTAAAATCAGCCAGTGCAGTCACAAAGGGACTTTCCTTGTCATGAAATGCATCGACAGAAGTTAAGGAAACTGCAAGCCCAAGTGACAATACATAAACAGTTGTTAAACTAATAAGCATAAAAGATCCTGCCTTTGGCGCATCCTCTTTATTCTTTAATTGCATGGCCATAATTCCAATTACTTCGATTCCGCCATATGCATAAAAAGCATAAATGAGAGAAGCGTAAAAGCCCCGAAATCCTTCCGGAAAAATTTCACCAGGATTTAGTGGTACACCTGTTGGCTTTGCACCATCTCCGTTAATCCAACCAAAAAGGGCGGCAATAGCAAGGACAATAAACATCAAAATGGCTGCAAATTTCACAATTGCAAATATATTCTCCATCTTATCGAATCCTTTTGTTCCCGTAATCACAACAAGGATAGAAAGAATAGCATAACCTGCAGCAAAGATCCACAAAGGAACTTTAGGGAACCAAAACTGTGACAAGATGGCAAGTGCTGTTAGCTGGCTACCCATTACAAGAATATTTGAACACCAATAATTCCACCCGCACCCAAATTCAGCCCATTTTCCAAAAGCTTTGCCAGCATAATAACAAAATGAACCTTCTTGAGGGTCTTGTGCTGTCATTTTTGCTAAAACATTATATACAATATAAGTGCCTAAAGCTGCTAATAAAAAAGAGAAAACAATCGCAGGTCCTGCTATACTTACTCCAATTGCAGACCCAAGAAAATACCCCGTTCCAATTGTACAGCCAATTCCGATTAAAGAAAGCTGCCACCACTTTAAATCACCTTGTTGATCTGTTTTACCCATAAAAACTCCCTCCTCAACTTCCCTACTTAGTATTGTGGGATAGAAAGGGTTCGATTATGTAGAATATGTGAAAAAAATTGGTGGATATTTAGAGTATTGATGTTCAGCTTGTGGAATTAAGTTTCTGCTATTAAATTTACTTCTGAAACAAAAAATTCCCCTATAAAGGGGGGAATCTTACTTATATTAATGAGTTAAATGAAAATCCATCTACTGAAGTAATTTTACCACGCCACCATGTTCCGTTTGAGCCTTTATCATTGGCATTTATATATTTTGCATTTTTTAGATGAATGAAAGTAAAGGAATTTTCCTTATCCTTTGATTCTTTTTCTGCTTCTTCTAGTTTTTGTTTAGCATATTCTTCTTTTAGATCATGGAATTTTTTTGAAATGATTTTAGACATGGTGCTATCTTGTAAGTTTTTTGATGCCTCTGTAATTCCTTCATAATAGGCAGTCGCACCGATTAGGGTTCCAGAGACAATGGTACCATTTACTGAAAGTGTGACATCAACCTCAATGCCATCTTCTTCCACTAGATCTAAAAACATTAACATAATAGCATCATTTGTACTCATTTGTGTTTGTTCCTTTGCCATAACCTACACCTCACATCAATAACATTAGTATTGTTATCATGCCCTTAATTTAAAAGTTAAACAAAAAAATTTCTCTTATTAAGAAGATTGAACATTCAATCATAGTGGACAACTTCCTTCATATAATGTACAAGTCCATTAAAAGGAGAGAGTTATTTGAGTATTAGTGTATTGGTGGGTTATATCTTTTTAGGTTTATCTCTTGCTGCTCCGATAGGTCCTGTGAATTCCGCTCGCCTTGATAAAGGGATCAAAAATGGTTTTTGGCATGCATGGATTGTTGGAGCAGGCTCGATGATTGCAGATGCCATTTTTATGCTATTGGTTTATTTAGGAATGGTGAATTTTCTAGATATTCCGGTTGTGCAAATCTTTTTATGGTTGTTCGGAGGATTTATCCTAATTTATTCAGGTTTTGAAAGCATTTTAGGTGTAAATCGAGTAAATCTTACATACAGCAGAAAAAAGGACTCATTAAGTAAGTGTTTTTTAACAGGGTTCATGATGTCGATTACAAGTCCTTTATCGATCTTATTTTGGCTTGGAATATATGGCTCTGTCCTTGCAAAAACAGCACAAACAAACGGTACAAGCCAATTGCTCATTTATAGCTGTATGATATTTGTGGGTTTAACACTATGGGATGTATTTGTTGCAGGTCTAACAACGGGTTTTCGAAAATTATTAAATGATACAAGCTTAAAAATTATCTCGATAATTTCAGGATTATCTTTACTGGGGTTTGGAGGCTATTTTGGGTACCAAGGCTTGAAAGCGTTGTTTGGTTTTTAAACAAGACGATCATAATCATCGTCTTTTTTTCTTTTTCTGTACAAAAAAGCTATGGTACCATTAATTGGATAAGAAAGTAATGGGAGAGGACCTATGACAACAATTATTAAGCTAGATCAAGTTTCATTAAAAAGAAATGGCAAGTGGATTTTACGAAACATTAATTGGCATATTAAAAAGCATGAAAATTGGGTGTTATATGGATTGAATGGAGCAGGGAAAACAGCGCTCTTAAACATGCTGTGTGCTTATTATTTTCCAACTGAGGGTTCTGTGAAGGTATTAGATAAAGTCTTTGGGCGGGATTATTTAGCAGAAAAGTTACGCCAAAAGATTGGTCTTGTTTCTTCAAGACTGCAGCAAAAATTATATCCATCTGATAGTGCTTTTGAAATTGTTCTAAGTGGTGCTTTCGCATCCATTGGGTTATATGAAAAACCAACTGTGGAAATGAGAGAGAAAGCAATTGGGTTATTAGAGGAGTTACATTGTCTTTCATATGCTGATCGAGCATATGAAACTCTATCACAAGGAGAAAGGCAAAGGGTTCTGATTGCCCGAGCTTTAATGGCAGATCCAGAATTACTCATTCTTGATGAGCCTACAACGGGGTTAGATTTTTTAGCTCGTGAGCAACTTTTAGATGCCCTGACAAGAATTTCAGAAAAAAGTACAGCACCGACTCTTCTATATGTTACACACCATGTTGAAGAAATTTTACCTGTTTTTACTCATACGCTCTTGTTAAAGAATGGCCAGGTATTTGATTCAGGGCTCACAAAGGACATGCTATCAGGTAAAAAGCTTTCTGATCTTTTTGAATCCGAAGTATCCATCACTTGGGATAAGGATCGTGCAAGTTTAAGAAGAAAATAAAATATCAAGTTACCCAAATTGGGATTTCTCCTGTTTATCTTTTGAAGATCATATAGGAGGAGTCTTGTTCTATGTAGAAAAAAAGCTATTACATTAGTTGGGTCTCTTGGAGTTGATCCCTCTGAAACAGCATAGATCTTCACATGATTTAATAAAATGTAATTAAGAGGCTAACATCTCGTTAGGATGGCTAGAAATGAGGTGTTTCATGTGATATTAAAATCTTTTGAAACAAAACAAATGCTTGAAGCTATTTTAAGTAGTATTGATGAAGCGATACATGCTGTTAATTATGAAGGGATAACGATTTTCTATAACAAGGTGGCGGCAAAGCATGATGGTGTTGAGATTGATGAGGTTCTTGGTAAACATGTATTAGATGTGTTTCCTTCATTAAATAAACAAACAAGTACGCTATTAAAGGTCATTGAAACAGGTAAGCCCATTCATCAGCAATCTCAAACCTATAAAAATAGCAAGGGGCAACTGATTGATACGGTCAATACAACTTTGCCAATAAAAGTAGGAGATAAAATTGTTGGAGCCGTAGAGATTGCAAAAGACTTCACAAAAGTGAGGCAGCTTTCACAAAAGCTACTTGAACTTCAGGAAAAGGTAAACGGACAAAAATCAAAGCCTGTAGCAAGTACCGGTGCCAAGTACAAATGGGATGATATCATAACGGGTTCAGATGAGATGAAGCATGTAATCACACTTGCAAAAAAAGCAGCAAATAGCTCTTCACCTGTAATGGTATTTGGTGAAACAGGTACGGGAAAAGAACTGCTTGTTCAATCGATTCATCATTCATCCTCAAGAAGAAATGGTCCATTTATTGCTCAAAACTGTTCATCCTTACCTGAGTCTTTGCTTGAAAGTATCATATTTGGAACAAAAAAAGGGAGTTTTACTGGAGCGGTGGATCGTGCTGGATTATTTGAATTAGCTCATGGCGGGACATTATTTTTAGATGAAATCCA
>DASQMK010000684.1:0-10595 GCA_035645575.1 Metabacillus sp. | reverse complement strand
GTTCAATGTGGTTTAGGACATAATCGTACACTTGTTTAAATAAGTAATCTTGTTTTGTATTTGCTTTTTCCACTTCAATCCCCCTTTTATCAATATTTTACCATTATTCTTTTTTATCTGTTCTATTAATAATAAACTGTTCTATTCCTTCTCTTTTATGATGAAGCAGAGGAGGAGAATGAAATGATACTCATAAATTATTGCTTCATGTGCTTTATATTTGGGACAACTTTTTTAGCCATTAAGATTGGAATTGATGGTGGTTTAACCCCGTTTTTTTCAGGTGGAGTCCGATTCTTTCTGGCTGGGCTCTTAATATTTAGTTTTATGATGTTAAGAGAGAAGCAGCTTTTTCGTTTACTGTTTCGAAAAGAACTGTTTTTCTCAGGAGTTGGATTGACGTTTGGGACCTTTTCTACATTATATTGGGCAGAGCAATACGTAACCTCAGGAATTGCTGCAGTATTATCAGCGACAGGACCAATGATGATCATCCTTATTCAAAGCATTTTTTTAAAACAAAAAGCAACGTTTAAATCAATTCTTGGTTGTGCGCTTGGCATCATAGGTGTATTGCTGCTTGTGCAACAAAGCTTCTCAATGGACATTAGCTCTTTTTGGATCATAGGTTGTATTGCAATTATTATTGGTGAGGTATTTTATGCCGCAGGAACAATCTATACAAGGAAAGTCACGATGCTATTTAAAGAAACGTCACCTATTGCGCTGAATTCGGTTCAAATGATGTATGGTGGAGTGCTCTTGCTTTTTCTAGCTGTTTTCACAGAGGATGTTCAATTTAGTTCCGTTCTACAGCCTGCATCAGCTGGCTCGCTTATCTATTTAATTGTGTTAGGATCAATGATTGGACACAGCTTATACTATTGGCTGGTTTCAAAAACCAATCCGGTATTTCCTTCAACATGGCTTTATATATCACCAATTGTCGCAATGGCTTTAGGGATTATGTTTTATCAGGAGTATTTTTCATTCGTCACTGGACTAGGAGCTGTGATCATTATACTTGGCATCATCTTAATCAATTTTGATACGTTACGAGACCGATGTTTAGTTCAATATCGGTTAAAGTAAGGAGTTATAAAAAAGCCTGTTCCCAAACAAATAAAGAAACTCTCCCACTACATAACGAATGGGAGAGTTTAGTATTTATACATTATCCTTCTTAAATGCACTTATAAATTTATGGAAAGGACAATGAGATAAGGTAGAGTTATCATCACGCAAGAAATATTGCTTCCATTCAAAATTATCTTCTTGCCCATAGCTTTTTAGTTCAGAGTGTGCAGAAATGGAGTCATATTTGCTTAATCGTTTTCTGATGTTCGATTTGATTTTCTTTGACAGGGACGGAGACGAATGAAAAGCTTCAAGTACCCATCTAGGTGTAATAGCCAACATATAATATGGAAAAGACCGGCTCAATCTATTTTTATGGGCCGGAGTTGCACAATACATGAAATATTGTTCGCCGTGAAAGCAGAACTCCCAAGCTGGTTGCGTTGGATCAAGGGGGATGTGATTTGGCCATTCGATTGAGTCTAACTTAGTTAACTTATTGAGCTGCTTCCAAAATAGCTTCTCAAACTCCTCTACATTATAGGTATTTGACAGGTCAGGTGGAGTTTCAAAAAAGACAATGAGTGATGTATATTTTCCAAGATTTCTAGAATTCAATGTATATGCGGAAAGTAACTTAGCTAAGTCTTCGGAAGAAGTATCTTCTCTTGGATCACCTATAAATCCGTATTTCAAGTGATGTAAGGAAAAACCTTGTATAGCAGGGATGCATGGAAACTTCTTTTCTTTGTCCATCATTTTTGCCTCGAACTTTTCTAAAGCATCTCTTTTCCAAAAAGGTAGTGTATCTTTATTAAATAAGTCTCTTGTTAGGAGCTCCATCTTTTTTTACCTCCTATCACAGTACATTAATATTCATGCAATTTAGGATAGGTGAATGTCACATTAATGGTCTCCTGGTATCTAAATAGAAAGATTGTTCTATGAGTTTCACTCTATTTGTACTGTTTTCTCCAAAAGAAATCGCTTACAATGTAATTACAAACAGTTAAGGAGGAGTCATGATGAAAAACAAATCAACTCAAAGATGGCAAACATATAAGGGGGTAACTCTGTCTTAACGAGAATGTAGCTACACCCTTATATGTGATTTTGGAAAAAACACATTAAAAGGGGTATAGGATGCAATTTCCAACAAAAAAATTTCTCTCATATTATAAACCGTATTTTAGATTGTTTTTGCTTGTTTTGGCTTGTGCGTTTATCGTTTCAGCAATCTCACTGATCTTTCCGTTGCTCGTTCGATATATCACAAAAGATGTTCTCGAAGGGGACTTGTCCATCGCTCTAAATAAAGTATTTTGGATAGGGGGACTGATGCTTGTTCTCGTATTAATTCAAAATGTCGGGAACTTTTTTGTTGACTATAAGGGACATGAGATAGGTGCACGTATGGAAAGCGATTTGCGTGCTGAGCTGTTTGAGCATATGCAAAAGCTTTCATTTCGATTTTTTGATCAAGAAAAAACAGGTCAACTTATGACGAGAATTACCAATGATCTGTTATTGCTTTCCGAATTATATCATCACGGACCTGAGGATTATATTAAATATCTCGTTCGTTTTATTGGAGCATTTGTGATCTTGTTTTTTATAAATACACCATTAACACTGGCTGTATTTTGTTTTTTACCTTTTTTAGGTGCTTTTGCTTTATTTTTTAATAAAAAATTGAACAGGGCTTTAAGAAGAAATAAAGAGCGGATAGCTGATGTGAATGCTCAGGTAGAGGATAGTCTTGCAGGAATTCGAGTGGTAAAGTCATTTGCTAACGAAAGAATAGAAATTGAAAAGTTTATGAGAGAAAATAATCGATTCCTTGAAAGTAGAAAGAAGACCTATAAAGCTGAAGCGTATTTCTTTAATGGGATGGAAACCTTTATTCAGCTTATTACCATTACGGTCATTGTCATAGGTAGTGCTAGTATTGTAAAGGAAACATTAGACTTAGCTGATTTAATCACATTTTTACTTTATATCTCTTATATGATCGAGCCAATTCAGCGTTTGACTCATATGAGCATGCAATTTCAAGAAGGTATCACAGGATTTCAACGCTTTATGGAAATAATGAATATTGAACCGGCAATAAAAAATAAGCCAAATGCGATAAATCCTACAAACGTTGAAGGTGAGATCGAGTTTAAAGACGTTTCCTTTTGTTATGGTGATCACTATGACAGTGTATTTAAGAATTTATCTCTTCATATACAACCAGGAGAATATATAGCATTAGTTGGACCTTCTGGAGCAGGAAAAACTACATTATGCTCATTAATTCCACGCTTTTATGATGTATCTAGTGGAGCTATATTAGTAGATGGAATCAATGTCCGTGATGTTGATTTACAGTCACTTCGAAATAATATTGGAATTGTTCAGCAGGATGTTTATTTATTTTCAGGAACGGTTATGGAAAACATCAGGTACGGAAATGTGAATGCAAGTGATGAAGAGGTTATAATGGCTGCAAAGCGTGCCAATGCACATGATTTTATTATGAACCTGCCAAAAGGGTATCATTCAGAGATAGGACAGCGTGGTGTTAGGCTTTCTGGCGGACAAAAGCAACGGCTTAGTATTGCACGCGTATTTCTTAAAAATCCAGCGATTCTTATTTTTGATGAAGCAACAAGTGCACTAGATAATGAGAGTGAAGGCATAGTGAAGAACTCATTAGAGCTTCTAGCAAAGGGGAGGACAACAATCGTCATTGCTCATCGTTTGTCAACAATCCGTTATGCTAAACGAATTATTGTGTTAACGGAGGAAGGGATTATTGAGCAAGGAACACATATGGATTTACTGGAGAAAAGAGGTTTCTATTCACACTTATATACTAAGCAATTCGATTAAGTACTCGAAGGTTCAAGCCCCTTTATAAAGGGATCGAACCTTTTTTTATTGAAAGCTATTTAGACACAGAAAATAGAATTCCTAAACGAAAATAAAATTAAAACGAAACGTTTTAAGAGCTGCTTCGTATTAGAAATAGAGGATCTTTTTATATTTTTGGAGGTGATCCAATATGAAAACTTTATACAGGTCAACTAAAAATAAGCAATTAGCCGGTGTGTTAGGCGGTATAAGCGAGTTATACAAAATTGACGTTAGTTTACTTCGGATTTTGACGTTTTTATTAGGTTTTTTTACTGGGGGAACGGTTTGGCTGATTTACTTAGTAGCAGCGATTGTGATGCCTACTGATAGGCAGCTTGAGAAGGATTGAAAGTAGCAGGTTTTTCAGCTCTTCATGGCGCTATGAACATATAATAGCGTCTTTTTGCATTCCCCAAGCTTATTGAATAATAGGAGCAAAATCACAAAAAAATTAGGGGCGGAACAGATAAAGATACGGCAAATATGATTGACTAAAGAAAAACTGTACTTTATAATTTGGTTGGTTAACCAAATAATTGAGGTGAATTATGAAAAAGGGTGACAAAAAACAACGAATTATAGATGCTTCTTATAAAGTATTTGCTAAAAAAGGTTATACCAATGCTTCCATTAAAGATATTGCAAGAGAAGCAGATGTCACACCAGGGTTAGTTCATTATTATTTTGAGAGTAAGTTAGACTTGTTGCTTTCTGTTCAAAGACATGTTCAGGATCAGTATCATCAATTATATAAGAACAAAGATGTAAAGCTGTTAACTCCAAGTGAAACTTTACAAGAAATTAAATCAAGAGCTGAGAAAGATCCCGAATGGTATCGCTGGCGCTATGAAATTTATTCACTAGGCTTGAAAAATGGAGAAATACAAACAGAAGTAGCAAAGATTCTACAGGATGGAAGAGATAGCTTATCAACACCTTTAAAAAAACTAGATCTTAGTCATCAGGATTCTGAAATCATGGCAAGTATATTATTAGCATGTTTTGATGGATTGGCGTTACAGAAGATTATGGATCCGACATTTGAATTAGACAAAGCGTATCAATTATTAGAAGATCTATTTGAAGTCTATTTTAAAAAATAGGCTTTACATTTACATCCGAATTGGTTAGTTGACCAAATGAAAATGATGAATGAGAGGGCGTACAGGTGAAAAAACAAATAGGATTCCTACTTTTGTTTTCATTTTTCATTATTCCTTTACAAGTTACAGCAAATCCATATAATCAAACAGAATTAATTGAGAAATATATGGATCAAGCAATAGAAAAGTATCAAATTCCAGGTGCTTCACTAACAATTATTCAAAACGAGGAAATCATGTTTCAAAAAAATTGGGGAAAACAAAGCAATGGTAAGCCTGTAACAAAAGATACATTGTTTACAATTGGTTCTGTCAGCAAACCTTTAACAAGTCTTGCTGTTATGAAGCTAATAGAAAAAAATAAGATAGAGCTTGACCAGGAGATCAATCGGTATATTCCGTCTTTTGAATACAATACTAATGGATTCGAAAAGAGGATCACCATCAGACATCTGCTCACACATACAAGCGGAATTAGTACTTATGATGGTCTTAAAATTGCAGATTTAAATTTAAGAGGCACAGATGCGATTACTAAGGCTGTAAAGAAATTAAATCATGTAACGCTCAACCATGAACCAGGTTCAGTACATCAATATAGTCCAGCAAACTATCTTCTTTTAGGAAGTATTATTGAAAGTGTAACAGGTAAGTCATTCTCTACATTTATGGATGATGAAATTTATTCAAAGCTCGAGATGAATCATACTGTATCAACTTATGAAGAAGCTTCAAAATTAGGGTATCAATCAGGTTTTAAGTCGATCTTTGGAAAACCACTTAAAAGCAAAATTACATATGATAACAGTGGTGCACCTTATGGATATACGGTTTCTACTACTGAAAATATGTCAAAGTATATACAATTTTTGTTGAATAATAATAGGTTACTATCTAGTGGACAATTCGATGAATATACTTCACCGCAAATCCATAGAAAGGATGAGATGTATTATGGGTTAGGTTGGAGAATATCCACGGATAAAGACGATCCTTACTTTTTTCATGGGGGAGAAACACCAGATTCAAGAGCCGAGTTATTTATTAGCCCTAAAAGAAATTATGGCTTTATTTTGCTAACAAATAAAAATGATTTTTCTGAAGCGATGACCACTATTTCTTTAAGAGAAGGAATTAAAACAATTATTGAGAAGGAAACAATGCCTGAAATTCAAGAGATGAAATATCACATGCAGTGGATTCCCTTATTATTAACAGTTTTTTTGACTGCATTTGGAATCTGGAATATGCATCGTCTAAATAAAAAAACAAGCTTTTTTCACTATAAGTTTTTGACCATAGTTGGTTTTCTACTCATTTTATTATCAATTAGTTTAATACCTGCAATTTGTTATTTGTTTGGATCGCCTTGGCACACAATTTATCATTATGCTATGGTCACTGCAATTTTCACTCAAAGCTTAGCATGGGTTCTTGGTATAAATGGTGCCATATTAATTTTCATAAGCCTTAAAAAGAAAAAACATCGTATCGTTTCTTATAAGGGAGTTTAAGAAGGAACTACAGATATTGTGATAATTTGAAAAGGGATCAACTGTTAGGGATAAAGCGGGAAAATCAAGCAGTCAAATATATGTTACATATCAACAACAATAAGTATCGTGTAAATATAGTTTGTGGAGAATATTGGTTGTTCATTATGCACATACAATAGAGATGACTGGCAATCCTAATTTTGTAAATAACATTTTAGGAGGGTCCAAGATGAAGGTATTTAAAAGAATTTCCTTATTTGTCTGTGCTATTACTATGTTAGCTGGCTGTGGTGTGAACAATGGAGCCAATGACCAAGGTAATGCAAACAATAATACGACTAATACGACAAACGTAAATAACCGGAACAACAATATTCGAAATGTCGGAACAAACGATACTACAAGAATGCAAGTAGCTGATGAAGCTCAAAATAAAATTGAAAATTTGGATGAAGTTAGAGATGCAAATATTATTGTGACAAATAGAAACGCATATGTCGCAGTCGTATTAGAGGATAATTCAAAAGGTGATGTAAGAAGACAACTTGAAAACAAAATTTCTGATCAAGTAAAACAAACTGATAACAATATACAAAATGTATTTGTTTCAAGTAATCCAGACTTTGTTGATCGAATGGGTGATTATGGAGAAAAGATCGAAAGTGGTAAACCTGTTCGCGGTTTGTTTGAAGAATTTAATGAGATGGTTCAAAGAGTATTTCCAAATGCTCGATAATCAATATTTACGACGAATGCCCCTTTTAAAAAGGGGCGTTTTTCTGTATGGTTTCTATATCCGCTTAAATTTTAATTGTGTAATTCAACCTAATCCAATTATATATCCACAAAAGAAACCCTATTGGAAAATGACATGGTAAGATGTAGCTAGGAATGTATTAGGGAGGAATATTATATGAACCAAGGTATCTTGTTACGTAACAATGTGCAAATTGAAGGGTCCGGAGAAAAATCAATCATTTTTGCACCTGGTTTTAATTGTGATCAAACGGTTTGGAAATCAGTTGCAAATGCATTTAAACAGGAGTATCAAGTTATCTTGTTTGATTATGTCGGTCTAGGAAAATCCGATATTCAGTCATACGATAGAAATCGATATCATACATTATCAGGATATGTTCAGGATCTATTGGAAATTTGTGCTGCTTTAGATTTAAAGGAAGCAATATTTGTTGGGCATTCGGTTAGCAGTATGATCGGGATGCTAGCATCTATTGCAAAGCCGAGTTATTTTTCTCATTTGATAATGATCGGACCTTCCCCATATTATCTAAACGATCCTCCCTCCTATTATGGAGGCTTTGAAAAAGAGGATCTATTAGGGTTAATTGATATGATGGAAAAAAACTATATTGGATGGGCAAAAATGTTTGCATCCACTGTCATGAATAATCCAGATCGGCCCTATCTATCAAAGGAGCTTGAGGATCGTTTTTGCTCTACTGACCCCCTCATTGCTCGTCAATTTGCTGAAGCAGCTTTTTTTGCCGACAATCGTAGGGATTTATCAAAAGTATCTGTTCTTTCTCTTATAATGCAATGCTCTAACGATATTATTGCTCCGACAGAAGTAGGGGAATACCTTAAATATCATTTGCCTTATAGTGAATATAAAAAATTAAAAGCAACTGGACATTGTCCGCATATGAGTCACCCTGAGGAAACTATTGAAGTTATTCAAGAATACCTAAGAGCAACTGTCAAACAATAAAATCAAGGAGACCAAACTTAATGGATGAACAGTTGAACCATGCACCTGGTGGATTTCTAACGTTATCGGAAGATGGAATCATTTTATCAAGTAACCAAACATTATTAGGAGAATTAAATTACAGCTTTTCTCAAATAACTGGTCAACATATTAATAAAATCTTAACGAAATCAGCTCAAATTTTTTATCAACTTTATTTTGTTCCACTTATTAAGGTTAATAAGAAGGTAGAGGAGATGTATCTTTCGTTAGAATCAAAGGCTAGTAAGGAAATTCCCGTTCTTTTGAATGCTCAGGCCAAGACACGCCAAAATGAAACGGTTATAGAATGTATCATGATCCCAATTCGACAACGCCATGAATTTGAAAACGCCCTGCTTGAAGCTAAGAAAGAGGCTGAAGCAGCCTTATTGGCAAAAAACAAAGCTGTTTCAGATCTAGAACTTGCTTTAAAGTCCTTAAAAGAAAAACAAACTGAATTACTAAAGTTAAATGAGCAAAACCAAAAGTACAAAATAGAAACAAAAAAAGAATTAGAGCTTGCTAGAAAAATACAAGAGACAACACTAACGGATTCAATCAGTAATGAATTTATACATATCGAAGCATTTTATAAAGCATCTCGGGAATTATCTGGTGATATCTACGGGGTCTATCAGATTGACAAATATCGTTATGGAATTATCATACTAGATGTAATGGGACACGGTATCTCTTCAGCACTAATTACGATGTCCGTCCAATCACTGTTTCAACGATTAATCTCAAAAGAAGGAAATCCTGAAATCGTCGTTAAAGAATTGGATCAACATTTGCACAATCTTTTTCAAAATAATGAAGAGGCTCGGCATTACTGTACAGCTATTTATCTATTAATAGATACAAAAGAACAGAAGATAGACTTTATTAACGCTGGACACCCGCCTGCCTTTTTGCAAAATCCCATGGGAATACAAGAGCTAAATTCTTCCGTTCCTCCAATCGGAACATTCGAAGGAATACAATTCAAAACAATAACAATTCCTTATCAAAAAGGGAGTAGGCTGCTTTTATATACCGATGGAGTGACAGATCCTTTTGGTTTTAATCATTTAAAACCATTATTATTAGATAATGAAACAAAACCAATGCATGAACTTAAAGAGGAGATTATCCAATCAATGGATAACACAGAATTTGCCTATCACCAAAGTGATGATCAATGTTTTTTGTTGATCGATTTGTTTTAATGGAATACAGACATTAAAAAAACCTTAATAAATAAGGGTTTTTTGATGTAGGAACATAGGGAAGTACAGAGTATACCTCAACGCTTAAAAGAAATTTTCATTAATAAACTCTATAAAACAAAATAGATTAAAATCTTATCTGGATATAATTGAGAGTGAAGAGAAGAATAAATGAGAGACGTATGAATGAATTTTCATTGTTCCTTTCAATGCACTTTAATAGGGTCCATTGCAATAGGACAATTGTACCACCCATGTTAAACAGACCATGGAGGTTCACATCAATGAAAAAAGGATTAATTTTTGCAATAATATATGGGATGATCCTTCTGATTGCATTTTATTTCAAAGATTTTTTATTAACTTGGCTAAATGACAGTGATTTATCACAAATTCCCGTGATGTTTTTTCTATCAATAGTCTTTAGTGTGTTTCCTATTTTTCCTTTTTCAGTATTCGCTGGAATAATGGGAGTGAAATATGGGATCTGGATGGGGAGTATTATTAATTGGTTTGGTTCGGTAGGCGCAGCTATTATCTTTTTTGTTCTTGCACGTTATTTTTTTATTAACGAATTAAAAAAGTATGTCACTCGCTTTAAAGGGTTTGAATATTTAAATAAAATGATTAATCGAAGCCCATTTTTGGCTGTACTACTGGCTCGAATCATTTATATTATCCCTCCCCCAGTAATCAATATTTACTCTGGGTTAAGTCCGATGTCGTTTAAAACATATTTTCTTGCAACTGCTATTGGTCAAGTTCCAGCAATGGTTGTTTACGCCTTTTTAGGAAATCAATTATTTACTTCTTTTCAAACATTTCTTCAAGTCCTTTTCATTTACGTAGTATTTATTCTAGTCGTTTTGTTCATTTATCGAAGGTGGCTTAAAGAAAAGTCAAAGATTGATTTTGATTGTCCGAAAGTCAAATGAACTAATCAATAAATCAAAATAATCAAATGACATAAAAAAACACTCCTTATTCTGTAATTGCCAGAAATAGAAAGAGTGTTGAGTTCTGAAGTCGTTCGCTCAAAAGTTGAGTGATTTACTAAATT